>JBIJBX010000152.1:0-6090 GCA_044344995.1 Oligoflexales bacterium
AGAGCTCGTTGCAAAACACTGGCTCGTTGTCTTCTAACGCGAAGCGGTATGCGGGGGTCTGGCCCAAATAGCTGTGGGTAAGATAGAATCGTCCATGCGTGGCGACCACCTGCGATTTCATCGGCAAGTGAGTAATGGCCCCGCGAGGCCTCTGCATTTGTTCTCAGCTCAGACGCCGGTCGTATCTTTTCTTTTAGGGATGAGATCTTTACACCAAAGGCCTGATCAAGCACAGCCATCACGTTGGCTGCCGTGCGGTTAGCAGGATCTTTCAATTGACCCTCGCGCAGGGCTAGGTTGAGAGCCTCTTCGGCGGTTTTTTGGGTTGTTGAAATCTCGGAGTCAGCGTCTCCAGCGATAAAGTCTGCCTCCAGCATATAGCCGTGCTTGCGGATGATGCGGCTAGCGTCCATCCAGCTGCCCGATGTGTTGACTTGCTGGGAGCGACTATTCAAAACTTTGTAATACCAGTCCCAATAGGTCCAGTAGGACTCAGAAAGATTGACCGTTTGCCCCGTCGCTGAAAGGTGCAAGGATTCGGCCCAGCTGGAAGTTGCATACAGCCAGCAATTACCGATGGACTGCCGTTTGACTGGGGTGTGTGCGACATCTGATACGGAGAGATGGGATGTTGATGGACGTTTGCCGCAACCGCTAGGAATCAAGGATGCGAAGAGAAGCAGGACGGCAAGGCGGCAGCGGGTCTTTTTTATAAGCATCGGTTCTTCTCTTTGCATGGTTTTAGGCCCGGGAGGGCGTGTTAAAAAACTTAAAATTCATGCTCGAATTATCAGCATCTTATAGCGATGTCTAGATATTATTAATAACTTTGAAAATTTATCTTTGACGGACAGAGGATGCTTTTGACGGGGAGCTTCGCTGGGGTTATATTATTGGAAAATCGGGAATTTATTATTGTTTTTCATAGTTATTGCCCGGCATTCCAACTGGGCCGAAGCTTTTGACCTACAAACCAGCTAGAGGCGACTATCATGACCAGTTTTACGCGGCGTTTTTTCATAATATTTATAGTTATTACAGGATCTTACTGGGGTTCGGTCCTGCTCGCCGCTGACGCGAAAATCAACGCGCCCGTTGCCGTGACGGCCGAGCAGGAGAAGCCCGAGGCTTCAAAGGCAGCAGCTCAGACCCCTGCCATGGATTCCGCGTCAGCGCCAAGGTCTGAAAATGTCAGTGAAGCTGGGATTTTTTCCCGCGCTTGGGACGCCGGCCTTATCGCATTCATGACGCTTTTACTGTTGATCGGATCCTCGATTGGTTGCTGGGTGATCATCGTCACCAAGTGGAAGGACTTGGAAAAAATCAGTACCGCTAACGATGCGTTTATCAAAGCTTTCTGGGAGTCTCGTTCATTGAATGATCTGAATACCCGCTTGCAGGAGTACCAGTACAGTCCAGCGCGCGAAGTGTTTCGCGGCGGCTATGCAGAGTTGGCGCGCAGTAATCAAATGCGTGAGCACACGAGCTCGCATGAAATCGGTATTAGTTCTGCCATGGATAATTTGAATCGATCTCTGCAAAAAGCCAAACTACTGGAAAGAAAACGCCTGGAAAAAAATATGAATTGGCTTGCCATCATCGCTTCGGTTTCGCCATTTGTGGGTCTATTTGGAACCGTGTGGGGGATCATGAACTCCTTTGAAGGGATAGCTCGAACCGGCAGCGCCAGCTTGGCAGCAGTTGCACCAGGTATCGCAGAGGCGTTGACAGCGACAGCTTTCGGCTTGGGAGCAGCGATTCCAGCGGTCATTGGGTATAACTTGTTTAATGGCAAACTTCGCTTTCAGATGATCACAGTGGACGGGTTTTGTGTGGATTTTTTGAATATTGTAGAACGCTACCTCGTGACAGAAAAAACCAAGGGCGTTGAGAAGGCTTAAGGTCTAATTTCTAAAAGGAAACTGCGTTATGGCGCTTGGTCGTTTCAACATGAATCAAAACGATGATTACAGTGGTGACTTTGCCGATATCAACGTGATTCCACTGGTCGATGTGCTCTTGGTGCTTTTGATCATTTTTATGGTTGCAGCTCCTATCAGCATTGGCGGTATTAATATTGATCTGCCGATTAGTAAGGCCAGAGGCTCGTTGTCTGACGAAGAGCGTGTGATTGTTACGATTAACAAAGATGGCGAATTTTGGATGGACAAAGTGAAGGTTCTCCCGCCAGCATTACCTGAAAAGTTGAAGGCGATTTATCAGTTTAAAGATCGCAAAGAGATCTTCATTCGAGCAGATAAGAGTGTGATTTATAGCCGCGTCATTGATGCCATGACGGCAGCACGTATGGCTGGTGTGACAAAAATATCAATGCTCACGCAACCGCCTAAGGCTTAATTCCCATGGCTGTGGCGCACCCAAAATTAGCTTTTAAACACGACTTCGGGCCGGCCCTGATCTCGCGCGTGGAGCCAGTGGGAATGCCCGCGGATCGTAGGTATTTTAGCAAGATTCTCGGCGCGACTCTTTTGCTTCATGCACTGGTTTTGACTCTAAATCCGGATTGGTTTTTCTCCATGCCGATCGTCAATCTTGAAGAAAGCATCGCCGTGGATGCAGACTTTATGTCCGATATAACTCTCAACGCGCCTCAGGAAAATGCATTGCCGAATGCGAAAAAATCTGAAGACGTAGCGGTCCCTTCCAATCTCCTACCCCAGCTGCCAAAGAAGTTTGAAGTTGAAGAGCAGTTAAAAACCGAGGAGAAATCTTTAGCCGATAAGAAAGAGCAAGACATTGCGGATGAGGCTGACAAAAAGCAGACGGTCCCTGTTGAAAAGCTTGAATCACAGAAAACCCAAGACGACCCCAATAAAGTCTCAAAAGAGGACTTGCTGAAGCGTCTGGCGGTTGAGCGCCTTAAGCAGCAGAACAAAGTCGATAAGCAAATGAAAGCCCAGAAAGACGCCCTGGCGAAATTAAAAGAAGAGCTTGTGGCTAAGGATGCCAACAAGAATAGCAGCCTTGGTGGGGCAGTGGGAGTCGGCGCGATCCGTGCCAAGAACTACGCAGATTTGTTGCGAGCTGCGGTGAAGCGAAATCTATACTTGCCCAAGACATTTGAGTATGACCGGGCCCAACTTGTCACCCAATTAAGTGTTGTGCTTAATGCGCGCGGCGAGTTGGTTGATGTTAGGCTCGCAAAATCTAGTGGTAATGTCGCCTATGATCAGGCCGCGATTGCCGCCTTACAGAACTCTGTGCCGCTGCCCCAGCCGCCCTCTGAATTTGTTGGGCAGGCCATTACGTTTAATTTATCGAAGTAGTGAGGAAATGATATGAGCTCAAAAAATATTGCATTCAGAATTTTTGTAAGCTTTATGGCCGCAGTGTCAGTTGGAACTTTGGCGCGCGCCGCAGGCGTTGTTGTTAATATTGATAGCCCGCAGTTTCGTGAAGTTGTTTCAGCGGTGCCTCAGTTCGCCCTAGGTGAGGGTAGCTCCGATGCAGAGAGTCGTGAGGTGGCGGATGAAGCTAATTCCGAACTTAAGCGCTTACTTGAGTTCTCGGGTATTTTTAAAATTATGGGAGAAGCTGCATTTAAGGAGCTTGTGACCAAGGCGCCGCCCGCTTTTTTTCGGGAGCAGGGCGTGGGAGGGGGCGATTTACTAGAATGGAAAAATGTTGGGGTCGAATCTTTGACCCTTGCGGAAGTTAGCCGAGAAAAAGGCTCCTCATGGTCATTGATTATCAGAACGATTGATATTGGGCGCCGGGAAGTCTTAGTCGGTAAGAAGTACAGCGACATATCTAGAAAGCAAATTGTGGGTGTCGTCAGGCGCTATGCCGATGAGATTCTCAGAGCCTACACGGGCAAATCAGGTATTTTTAATTCCAAGCTTGTGTTCGTTGGTCGGACATCGCAATCGGCTGCGAAGCAAATTTTCATTTCTGAATTTGACGGATCTAATCCCGTTCAGATTTCAAAAGGTAATTATCCCCATTTGTCCCCGAGCTTTAGCGCTGATGGCAAGTATGTGACTTACACATCCTACGAGGCAGGAAATCCAGACCTGTATATTTACGATATAGCAGCGGGATCAACCAGAAAGTTATCCGGCCATAAAGGCATCAATAGTGGCGGAAATTTCGCTCCCTCCGGAAAGCTATTGGCGTTTACGGGCTCAGTTAATGGTGACGCAGATATTTATACGGTCATGCCTGGCGGTAGTTCCCGGAAATTGTTCATCAGCGGCACTGGACTGGATGTTGACCCCTCGTTTTCGCCGGACGGCAGTAAGATAGCATTCGTCAGTGGTCGGTATGGTAATCCCCATATCTTCGTCGCAGCTCTCGAATGGAATTCACCGACCGATCCACGGGTTAAAGATGACAAGAGGCTAACTTATGCCGGCTGGTATAACGCCACTCCCGCCTGGACGCCTGAAGGTGACCGAATTGCGTTTGCTGGCTACGATAAGGAAATTGATCGGTTTGATCTTTTTATGATGAACCCCGATGGTACGAAGTTGGAACGCCTTACGTTAAGAACGGGTGATAACGAGCGTCCGTGGTTTTCGCCCAATGGGCAAAATTTGGTTTTCATGTCCAATCGGACCAAGGGTCAAAATGTAAAGAGTGTTCACCAGCTCTACATTATGAATCGAGATGGCAGCAACCAACGGCAATTGGCAACTGGATTGTATGAGGCGCAGACGCCCTGTTGGGGTCCGAATCTTTAAGCACAAGTCATTCCCCAAGCTAAAGGTGTTTAAATGAAAAAAATTAGATCGTGCGAGATATTTTTTGCATGCGTAGTGATCGGTTTTTTTCAATTAGGGTGCACCGAGAAGAAAACCCGAGAGGTGGTCGAGCCTCAAAACATTACTGAACGAGAGAAAAACAAGCTGAAAAGGCCTGCCAAAGAAGCTCAGCTGCAAACTCCACCCTCAAAAAAATCTAAAGAAGTTTTGGTTAAGGCATCTTTTCGGGGAGAAGATTTCGTTACCGAGCCCCGTAAGAATGGTTACGGCACCTTACGCTTTAATTTGAGTTTCGATAATATTCAGGAGCGAGAAATCGACGCTCTTTGCCGAGATCTTTTAAATTCTATCGGAGAGCCAAAGGATGAGCGTCATGTGGCCGGTATTAAATCAAAATCAGATGCGTTTTTTTGCCCAGTAGAAAAAAAAGTGTTTGCGAAAAAGCCTCGTAACTGTGGCTATTTCCTGAAGGGTAGCTGCGTATTTTATGGGAAGAATGTTTGGGGATTTTATGCGGACCTTCAATTGATCAAAGTGCAAGATGATTTCATCCGGGAGGCTGGGCGACTACTTCGAATTCGAAAGCTAATTGATAGTCACCTTCGAATGCTAGTTAAGAGTAAACTCAGTCCAGACCAGGTAATCTTATCAATTGATAGCGATGGCGAAGCCAGTTTTAAACAGTTACTTTTATCTGGCCAGCCATATGAGAAATATCCCGATTGGTTAAAGTCGCAGCAAGCTAAGCGAAGAGATGGTGAATTCATAGTTTTACACGGTTCACTAGAGTCATATCAGCGATCAGAAAATATTATTAAAGACGAATTTAGCCTAGTCGAACTTGAAGGTTCTCCAATAATCACCTTTCGGAACAAAAATACTACCAGTAAAATTTCAAAATTGGTTTTAGTTAGTGGAGGTTTGTGGGCTGTTAATCCAAATCCGGAATGCGGGGAGCCTGGAGTTCTTCCTGACGGAACAATCTATGGTGGCGCTTGTGAACCTGGCGAAATAAGGATTTGCCGGGCAAATCAAGGAAGAATAGGGGTGTGTCCTGCGGATGTGCCGATGACTAATATGGACTTGATCGGTGTCTTTCCAAAAGAAAGAAAGGCTCCTTACAAGCTAATTGGAGACGATCTGGGTAGGCCGTACACGCTGATCAGAATCGACAATTTAACAGGTAAAACTGTGGAGATAACTTATAAAGGAGAAAAGTTTGTGGGAGAAATCCCCATGCCATTTAGTGTTTTGGCAAAAAAAGGTAGTGCTATCGACAATGCCTACAAAGATCTATTAACTGGCATGGGTATTGATCAGATCAAACGCAAGCTTTTAGATTGTATGGGCCCACAGTTGAAGGATA
>JBIJBX010000112.1:0-8174 GCA_044344995.1 Oligoflexales bacterium
TTTAGTTGCACTAAAGGATAGCCCTCTTTTAGTGGGTCTTGATAGAAAGCACTTGAGTGCTCGCACCAATGCCGATCCTTGGATTGAAAGTGAAAAAAAATATTCTTTGAATGATTTTTATGACACGATTAGGGTAGGCGATAACAAGCTGTTAGAAATAACAAAAAGTTGTGTGACGGGTTCTTTTACGAACTGGGTTATCAACAAGGATTATGCGGAAGTTTATAAAGAGGGGTTTGATGACTTCTCTCCTGGATGTGGTTTCAAAAAAATCCAAAACAGGTGGATCTTGGGCTATGTGTCTGACGGCACACCCTTTACAGACCCCAAACAGGTTGAAATTGCTCCGGGTGGCGTTGCTCCTGATCCGTTTCGTTTTTGATCCGAGTCTTTGAATATGTCACTTATTGTGAAGGAGGATTTATATGAAAGGTTTTATTTTTCATGGCGTTTTAGTTTTGAGCGTAATTGTTACGGGCTTATTAGGATGTGCTGAAAAGAAAGCTGAGGAAGTCGTTGCGCCAGAGCAGCCACTCACCGACCTACCAGTTGCCCCAGCGGCGCCTGTTGCGCCTGAAGCTCCAGTCACTATGGAGATTGATGAACGTACGCCGAGCGAACCTGTGGCGAAGAAGAAAAAGCCCAAAGCCAAGGAAGCAGGTAAAACCCAAAATAAACGTGTAAGAAAATAACGGCGAAAAACTTACTGTTTTTGGAGTAGCAGTGAGCCCCAGGTGAGTCCTGCTCCGACTACAGCCATGACGATGAAGTCACCTTTTTGGTAGCGGTCCCAATTCTGTGAGAGAACAGACGGTGCGCCGCAGGCGCCTTGATTGCCGTAGTGAACCACGTTAAATAAGTGTTTTGACTCGGGCACACCCATTTTTTCCATCGCTGACGTCAACATGCGGTAGTTAGCCTGATGGCCGATGAACCAGTGAGCTTCCGATACCTTCAAGTGGTTTCTTGCCAAAATATCCTGGGCGGCCGCGATCGTTTTGGTAACCGCAAATTTTTGCACTGCAGCCCCGTTTTGGTGAAAGAATTCGCCGTCGGGGAGATGAATATGTTCCCAGCCGCTTGGAGCAGATTCAACGAGGCTATCTATGACTTTTAATGCGCCTGGTCGAGTGGTCGAGCTCGTAACAGCACTGATTGACGAGTCACCAAAGAGAATGGAGTTACGTCTGTCCGCATAATTGACCCTGGTGGTATACCTTTCGGTGCAAAATATGGCCCCTTCAGTGGTTAGTCCGCTTGCGATTAAACCACGCATCACATGGCATTGGACAACAAAGGTGCTGCAGGCCGAGTTAACGTCAAATGCGCGTACCCGCTCAAGTCCAAGTTGTGATGCGATGACGCATGCACTTGCTGGGATGTCGTCATCCGGTACCGATGTTCCGCCAATAACAGTATCGATTGATTCAGAAACAATATGAGAGCGAGCTTGTGCAACCTTCCAGGCTTTCTCGCTCATGCTGGCAATGGACTCAATCTGGCCCGCGGCTTTTAGGTCTACGCGATTAGTCTGGCCGTGCCGTATTTTTGTAATCAGTTCTTTGGTCAGTACAGACCTACGGGTCTCGATACCAACTCGGTCTTTTATCCAGTCGGCAGCCGAACCTATATCCAATTGATCGAAAAAAGAATTTTCGAGCACGTTGTCCGGAAAATGATGGCCCATGGAATAAATAAACATAGAGCGAAGCTCCCAGGATTTTAATTGGTAAACATTCCACCATTCACGTGGATCGTGCTGCCAGTTATATAGTTGGAACCCTCGCCGGCCAGGAAGGCTACAGCAGCAGCAACATCACCAGGTTCGCCGAATTTTTTCAACGGTATTTTGGCCATGATGGCGTCTTTAGCCTGATCAGGCAGGGCATCAGTCATGTCTGTTTTTATGAATCCAGGTGCTACGCAATTACATAGGATGCCGAATTGGGCCAAGTCCTGAGCGATGCTCTTGGTGAAAGCCGTTATTGCGCCCTTTGTTGCTGCATACATACTTTGACCTGCATTGCCTGTGTACCCAACGACTGAGGCAATATTGATGATTCGTCCCGATTTGGCGCGGATCATGCCTTTCGCAGCTAGTTTACTAAGGAGAAAGGCTGGCTTAAGATTTGTATTGATCAAGGTTTCGAAGTCTTCAGGTTTTGCGAATGGGAGTATTTGATCAATGGAAATGCCCGCGTTGTTTACCAATACGGAAATCGGTCCGAGTTCTGCTGTGATTGTTTTTATGAGGTCTTGACAGCTTTGCGGATCGGAAAGATCTGCTTTGAACGGCATCGCACCTGGAATTGATTTAGCCAGCTGGTGAGCTTTTTCTTCTGAGCCACGATAATGCAACGCCACTCGGAAACCTTGCTGACCTAGTGCGACGGCACATGCAGCGCCGATTCCACGACTTGCGCCCGTGACTAAAGCGACTTTGCCGGTCGCGGCGGATGACACGCTCATGATCTATTTCCCCCAAGCACATTCATTGGCCTGAGAGGATAACACCATGGTCTCGTGACCACAATCGCCTTTGAGGGGGCTAACGTTAGTGTTTAGGAGGCTTTTTTAGCATTCAATTGGCTGTCTGATTTTTGGGCATTCTTGATTTTGAAGGCCCACTGCACAACCGACGCGGTTGTCCGCCAGATGCCTTGAATATCGTTACTGGCATCTGGATGGAAGCCCTCATGGGCCGCGCGGTTTCGGAAGTCCTGGAAAACGTGTAGTTCTTTACACAGATCCGCAAGTTCTCGATCATCATTAGCGCCTGTATTCAGTGTATTGGCTAGGCCTGCGGTACAGTTTCGTCGACCAAATATAAGAAAATATAGACCAAATGCCTTTAGACCATCGAGGGTAAAACGCCTTCCAGGTTGGAATTGACAAATTGCACGCAGCATTTTCCGCAATTTAAACTTCGAGAAAAATGGGATGTCCCGCACAACAGGTATTGATGCGATGTAGGCTTCAAACTCATCCATTTGTCGAACAATTGGGCGTGCGTAGCCAAGAACATCGAGCTTTCTTTGAATGGAGCCATTTTGCAGGGACTGGCTCACCATGTCTTCGAAAAACTCACGAAATAGTAACTCCATCGCTTTGTACTGCATGTCGATCAACGGCGAAAGATCAATAGAGTCAGCGTGTTCACTAACCGTCGCGGTCTTGTTGAAAAATAGCGCCGTGCGAAGTGCTCGCTTGACCTCACTGGAAAGTACTTTGTAATTTGGAATCATAGCGCCCAATTCTTGATCCAAATTGAAACTATCAGACCTTATGGGTTCAACAACTGTAGGTAAAGATAGATTGTTGTGGCTAATGCCTGGTGTCGGAGCAATCAGGGCTGAGAGCTCATCTTTAATTTGTGTCAATGGATGGTCCAAATGCTGCGGTGTTTTCAAATCTCGCACAGCACTGCGCAGTTCTTTTTGAAGATCTTGTAGATCTTTCTTGGCTAGCGCCGCGACAATGTCCTGTTGCACCAGCAGAGTGGAGTTTGGTCTCGTCAGCATTGAAATTAGCTCTAGGTGGCTTCGTGGTGTATTGATTGAGGCGAGTGCATGGACCACGGCTCGAAGGAGTGTCTCATCATCGGAACGAATGTAATCTAAGAGTTTCAATACGGCATCATCTCGCCCAGCCATCTTGGACATTAATCTAATAAATCCAAGATGCGGCAAGCCTTTTTGCTTGCGACACAGCGTGCTCAAGACAGAGATATTGGCACCATCAGGATCTTTCCATGCGACGGCAAGGGATGTCCAAATATTCTGATCCGATTGGGCGAGTGGCGTTTTCGTCTGCAATGACGCAAAAAAATCCATCACTGGATACGCTTCACTAGGTACATCATCTGCGAGTGTGTCAAAAAATTGTTCGATGGAATGGACTTTGTCACCTGCAATGGCGAGTTGCCCTGAACTTGCTTTTAAGCGTGCTTCTGCCAATTGGGGGTATTTTGATGCGTCATAAGAGCCTGCAAAGTGACTGCCTGTCATGAGATTTTGAGGCAATTTCTGAATTGGCAAATGCGATATAACTATTTCTTTCCAGCAGTTCTTCAGAGGCGCTTCTTGGATGGCATTTTTAATAACTGTGCGAGGGAAGCCTGCAAGATCATCAAAACTTGCTTCCTTCGCGGAAAAAATTCCAATTAAAATCGATTCCGGCGCGTCTTGTCTGGACCATATGGGCGGCAGGCTTTTGGAGATCTGAGGCTGACCAGCGTCTTTTGCCAGCTGCTTTTCAAGTTTTGAAAATATAGCTTTACGTCTCCCGTGCGATTCGCGTGCGCTTTGCAGTAAGTCGATCCAGACGAAATTAGTGTGATTGGAGAAAATTGACTCGGCTTTGCTTTCAGCATGGCGCAATTGATAAGCGTATGCCGTGAATATGGCTTTGTGGTCTGGGTGGCTTTGCGAGGCTATATTCTCCAAAATATTTTTGCTGAGGGATTTCAATCGCTCGGATTCAATATCAAATTGAAGGGCTCTTTCAAGTAAAAGAGCATGAAATGCTGGTGACAATTCTTCCCACCCGGCGCTGGCGATCGTTGCGCGCGTGATCTCATAACCATGACACAATGGCGCCAGTTCGAGAATCGTATAGCGAATTCGTTGTGGTAATTCTGGTATTGCCAAAACGGGAATAAGGCGGTGCCACAAGACTCTTTCAGTTGTTCTTGCCCAAGCACGCAGAGCAGCCGCTGCAATATTCTGATTCCAGTTAAGAAATTCCCGCATGACCCAGAGTTCAAATTCAGGTCGATTCGTTGCGATACAAGACTCAAGCCCCATACCAATCTCGTACTCTGACGCGCGGAGTTCAATCAGTGTACGGATAACAAAATCGGGTAGACCAATGCGGGATCGATACCAGCTCTCAAGTAGCCTTACTCGGTCTTGAGAACTGTCGGTACTGAGATATAGATCTAACTCTTGGCTACTGGCGACGCGCCAATTAGAACTCATTTCCATAAAAACCTCGCGCTTTGGTGACACGAGGGTTATCGGATGCCGGCCTACGTATCCGAGCCTGGTGGTCTATGTGAAAGTGTAAAAAGTCAAAAAATATTCAATTTAATTAGTTAGTTATATGATATTCCGAGGCTCGTCATTTCGGTGTTCGGCGCTGGATTTCAAAATTTGGCTCCAACGTTGAAATGAAACTCCCCACGTTTCCAAAGGGGGGCTTTTTGATCGGACCTCGGAAAACAGAATGCGCTATCTTTTTTACACTTCTCACTCTTGGGTTCATGCCAAGGTATACCGTATGCCAAATTGATCGAGCCAATCGGGGTCAGAAAATTGATCGCGGTTCCTGCCGAGGTGAAATTTCTTTCCCAAATAATCTTAGGATCAGAAGCCACGTCGGAGATCTCATAGCCAATATTATCCTCGATACTACGTTGGGGGGTGCCTGAACAGGCCGGATTTGGGCTAACTGATGAATCCTCAGCAAACGCCTTCTCAAATTTTTGTTTTTCCTTTTGGCTGAAACTTGAGGTACCGGAGTCAATGAAGAGTGTACCTGCCAGCGAGGACGCAAATCGGTAGCGTGCTTCTGCCTTAAGAATTAATCGCCGCGATCCCCCTGTGGGAGAGGCAGTAAACGTACAGTCCCACACCTCGTTTTCACCAAGGTTGGGGCGACGGACTATAGGCCCCAGACTGCGTTCGCGGAAGCCTCGCACAGTATCGACGCCTCCTGCGGGAAGTCGCTCGCTGGCAGGCAAGATGTCACTATTTTGTTGGCCTCTTCGCTCGACATCCTCATAACTCGTGAAGTTTACTCCGAATGCAAATACAACGTCCTCAGTGACGGATAAATAGCGATTATTTGTGACCTCCCAGCGGAAGTAGCGGAGATCTCCACCTAGATCATAACGAGCCCATGTGGCCTCGGAGTCAATTGAATATCCAGAGCTCGTCCAGGTTTGATCATTACGCTTGTCTAGTACGAACCTTAGGCCGCCTCTACCCACAGCAAACGTATCGGCAAGAAAAGCGTCAACGTCCTCGAGTGCTCCTTCTTCATCGTTCAGCTTTCTTGAATAGAAAGTCGAGATTTTTGATCCAGGAATGAGGGTTCTTAAACTATGGGACAGTTCAATTTCAAAACCCTTGGTCAACGACCATGCGTAATCAGTAGCGCGTGCCGCTTGGGAGACCGATACGGTTCCATCGATCACGGAATCGAGGATATGGGGTTCCAAGTAGCCAGCTGAAATTGAACGACCGAGGAGAGTTTTTGAGCCGATCGCCTTTTGGTGAGCCTCCTCGTTGAAACTCGCTCTTCCGTACAATTGGCGCCCCGTTCCAGCAATATTGGTTAAAGCCCCCTCTAGGTTGTACCTCATGCCATAATAAGAGCTCCAACCTGGACCAAAATTAACTGTCCGAGACGGGCTTTCAGTAACTTGCACCAGCAAGTCCACGATATCTGGTTGCGTGAACATCAAATCTGGATCCAAGGGCCTAATCATAACAGTAGAAAAAGCTCCGATACGAAGAAGAGCTTTCCGCGAGGCAGAGACCAGTTCTGGATCGTACCAGTCACCTGTTTTGAAGTGCAGTTCTCGCAAGACGACTTTTGGCGCTGTCTTCACCAGTCCGGTCACAAACACATCACCAAATTTAACCCGGGGACCCTCTTCTATTCTAATAATGACAATAGTCTCCTGTTGGCCGTTTTTCAGGTTACGAGAGGATATATCTCCTGCGGCAGTGGTGTAAAAATAACCTTTCGCGGCGTAGAGGGATCTGACCTTTTGTTGAAGATCGAGAATTTTAGACCTATCGATAGGTTCTCCAGGAGAGAATTCCGCCAAATCGGTGATTTCCTCCGTCGGTATTGATTGGTTGCCGCTGATGCTGAGTCGCTCGAATACTCGCTGATCACCCTCTTCAATTGACACCACGACGATCACTTGACCGCCTTGCCCTTCCCGCGATTGGCTCTGTATTTGCCGATCAATTATTTTAACGTCCCAAAAACCTTTATTGATGTAGTGTGCTCTAACGCGCTCGATTCCAGCGGCAATCGCATCGGGATTAAAAATAACCTCTGACGGCTCGTCGTCTGATTGGGTCGGTCGTTCGACTCCTAGTAAGTTAAAGATCTCGGATTCACTAAACGAGGTGTTTCCCTCAATTTGTAATCGGGTGATCACCGTGATGTCACCAAGTTGCACGAAGTAACGATAAATCAGATCGCCATTAGCGCCCTCGTTTGTAGTCGTGTTTACGACTTGGGCATCGCTATATCCGCGGATTCGCAATTGCCTTAATAGCTCAAAGTTTACAGATTCCGCGCTTAGAATTGCCGGGTCAAATGACTGCATGTCGGCGTTGGTGAATATGTTGGAAAGGCTGCGGCCAGTGGCTTGATCGACAAATTCATAAACTATCTTTCGACCAAATCGGCCCTTGATTTTAATAATGGCCGCCGTGCTTGTGGCATCAAGTTGTAGGCCATCAAAGGCAAGGTTTGCTTCGGCATAGCCAAGGCTGCGAGCCTTGCTTTCAGTTTCTGCGATTGAGCGGGCAATGTCATCAACGTCACAAATATCACCACTGTGAATGCTTTGATCTGTTAATATTGGCGGTTTTTGTTCCCAGGAAAAACCAGCGATGATACATGGCTGACCGATGTCAAGTTTGAAGATGTAAACGATCTCGTCTGGCGCTTCTTTAATGAGATTTATAACCTTGCCATTGATATAGCCGCGCTTGGCTATCGCCTCCTGGAGCTCCTGCGAAATTTTTTCCTGAAGCTTTGGCGAGTGTACCTGTCCTACGTACGGGGTGATGATAGCTCGTAGTTGCGCGGACAAAGCTAGAGGAGCGAGTTTAAACTCAATCCGAGCCACGGGAACCGCGGATTTTCCTCTCACGACATAGCTGGTATCTGTCTTTTCGACCCACAAGCTACCAAAAGGATGGCGTAATGCGAGGGCTGCGAGGATCGTTTTTAAATCAGTCGCGGAAGTGATTTCAGGTGTTCTTACGTGGAGTCTTTTGTCCTCTGCCCTTGGGATGTCAAGCTCGGGCGCGATAGTCCATGGCGCAGCAAAAGCTGTCCCCGCGACGGTCAACACAGTCGCAAAAAAGAGTATCCAAATCAAATGAGCGTTCTTAAGGAAACGCAAACTTGAACTTGAGATC
>JBIJBX010000050.1:0-14193 GCA_044344995.1 Oligoflexales bacterium
GACTAGACATCACAATGCCTTAAGATGCTGACCGAGTCACAGCCGCGGTTGTTTAATCGTATGCAACCATGCGAAAATAAAAGACGAGATCGGAATATTTATGACCATTAAGATCATCTCGACAAGAGGCCCCGCCGAGGCCAATTTGCAGGCCGTTGAACGCGAGGAGCAAATTCGCGCGGTCGCAACTGTGATTGCCGCTGCATGGGGTAAAAACACACCCCTCGACGTCGAACAATGCGCGTCGAAGCTCAGAAGCCTACGCTCAACAGCAACGGATCATGCGATGAAAAATTTGGCTAACGATTTTTCATGTCGCTTATCCAAACTTCAATCCAATCCTTGGCATATGAACTCCTTGGATCTAGATATCGAACGTGTGAAGAAACTTTTAGAGGGGTGAAAGTTGAGCGAAGCAAAGCCACGGCGCGACCGCATCATTAAAAATATAATATCCGGTATTACAGGCCCCTTACAAAATGACGAAGATTCTACAGCCAAAGATATCGTACTAGGCTTATTGTCCAAAGCTGGTCGCAGTAAAGACGAGGTTATACAAATTCTAGGTCGTGAAATCGGTCTCGCGCTAGCTGCCGTGTTAGCCAAGCCACTGGAACAAATGACTGAAAATAAACGCCTACGCATAACTGTCGAGCTTGTGGCAAAAAAAGAAAAATCCACCCCATCTCCTAGCAAAAAAAAGCATGGGAAGTCAGAATAATCCCCTAAATATCGAGGCTGATTTAATTGAGCTTCGTATAGAATCTACGGCTTTTGGTGGCAAAGGTGTTGCCCGAAAAGACGGCAAGGTTTTTTTTGTCGAAGGCGCTGTTGCCGGAGATGTTGCACTTTGTGCAGTCGTCGAGGCGTCTGACCGTTACAGTGAGGCCCGCGTCGTTAAATTAGTTAAACCTTCAGCCCATCGCGGGCCCTCCCCGTGCGCGGTTTCAGACGTCTGTGGAGGGTGCCAATGGCAAGGCATACCTTACGAAACACAACTTGAATGGAAAAAAAGTTTTGTGTTCAATGCTCTCAAACGAATCGGCAAGATAGACAACGAAGTTGAAATCGAAATGATGCCCTCGCCGCGGGTTAACGGTTATCGAAACCGTATATTTATGCGGGCAAGACTACAGCCCAATGGCCACATTTATCTGGGCTATTTCAAACGAGCATCCCAGGACTTCGTATCTATTGAAAACTGCGCGATCGCAGTTAGCAGGATAAACGAATTCATTAAAACCGTAAAAGATCTGTCGTTTGCCGCTGAATGCAAGGAGGCGAACGTATCGTCTGAAGTGAAGTTTCGACTAGAGGTTCAAGACCTCCCTTCTGAGTCGAGTAATTCTCAGCACCTACTCGTCACCATTTACGATCCCGATGATAAAAACTTTCCAATCGAGTCCATTATCGAAAAAATTCGATTAATGCCTTCAGTTAAATGGTGCGAAAATTCTAGAGAGCTTCACAATTCCCCATTAGTCTTATTTGAACAAAATGTGGGACGACAGTTTCATACGGCTCCAGGAATTTTTCAGCAAATCAACATAGATCATAACCACTCTGTCCGCTCGATGGTGATCGATGCTGTGGATAAATTTAAGCCGCAGCGTATTTTGGATATATTTTGTGGTTCAGGAAACTTGTCCTTAGCATTGGCAGATGGACAACGCGCTATCGACGGGGTTGAGTACTCAAAGCGAGCGATTGAAGTCGCCAAGCAAAATGTATCTTCCCAAGGCTTACAAAACGTAAACTATTATTCTGGCGATACTGAAAAATTCTTATGGCGGGTGGCAAAACAAGGCATCAGATATGATCTGATCATTGCAGATCCACCCCGTGAGGGGATGTTCAAGGCCCTCATACCGATGATGAAAATTCGGCCGCAACAAATTATCTACATATCATGCGATCCTACGACTCTGTCGAGGGATCTAAGTTCTCTTTGCCGAAGCCTTTACAAAATCACTAAGTTTGTAGCTTTAGATTTCTTCCCAAATACTTATCACATTGAAAGCTTTGTAATTCTGGAGGCGAAGTAGTGTCGTCGCTATCCCAAAGCCATAGCGCAGCGGGCGAACAAAAGATCTGCCCAAGATGCCAAAGCAAATTTCGATGCCATACTTTAGACGTAACAAAATGCTTTTGCTTTTCACTGCCACTCACCGCGGAACAACGTCTCAAAGCAAAAAACCAATGGTCAGGCTGCCTATGTCCAGGCTGTTTGAAAAAGCTTGGAAGCAACGACAAAGATTGAGTAACACTACGTTTTTATTAGCTTAAAAAATATTTTTGAGATTTACCCTAAACCTCCCTAACCTCCTGCCGAGGAGACATCAAGCTTTGAGGGCATTGTTGTGCCCCCAAGGTCTTGGCTGTCATTAAAGAGGTGCACCATGCCACAAATAGTAATGCTATCACTTGACGAGAAAACTCTGATCACCGAACTGGACCGAGCAGGGTACAAGAAAATGGGGGTGCTGGTCAGGTCGGCAACTACTCTCGAAGACGCCATTAGAATACTCAAGAATGACGCCATCGATATCATTGTGATGAACATGGACCACTCGTCTGTCAATGCCGCTGATGCGACCATCAAAATCAAGCGTGTGAAAGAATGGGCCAGCATTCCCATAGTCCTGACCAGCGTTCAATCATCCGCGAAGGTCAAACAATCAGCGATAAAATGCGGTGCTGACTTGTTCGTTGAGCAACCTTTGCCGAGAGATTATTTCATTGAGAAACTGAAAAGTATTTTAGAGCAAGAAACCAGAGCCACCCAAAGGGTCCAAGGTTCTGTTGGTTTAACATTTATCTGGAACGGTAGCAGTTACTCCTGTGATGTTGCCGATCTCAGCATCACCGGACTTTTGGCATCGACAGATCTAGCTATTCCCGCCGGCGAAAGAGTCGAAATGCAAATCAATTTAGGTGCTAGCAGTAAATTGGTGCGGGCTGTGGGCGAAATCGTTCGCCACGTTCAAACAAACAAGCGACAGGACGGAGTGTCCTCATCTGGTATCGGGATCAGATTCATTAGTTTTAAGGGTGATGCGCGTGAGAGAATTGAGTCCTGGGTAGCTCGAACCAGTGACTCTAGTAATAAAATGGCTTATTACCTCTAGACCATCAGAGTTAGGTTTTCCGATGTCTGGAAAAAAGACCCAGCGACTGGACGATTTGCTCGTGCAACTGGGCCTTTGTGAATCATTGGCAGCTGCTAGAGCTACCGTTATGGCGGGCCAGGTCATCGTGAACAATCAAAGAGTTGATAAACCGGGAACAATAATTCCAGTTAATTCTGAAGTTCGACTGAAGGATCTTGAACGCTTTGTGAGTCGAGGTGGCGAAAAACTTTGGGCCGCAATCACGACCCTAAATCTAAGAGATAGTTTCAAAGACAAGGTTATTTTGGACGTCGGGGCTAGCACTGGGGGATTTACTGACTGTGTATTACAGTTAGGCGCTAAAAAATCGATCGCACTAGACGTGGGCACTGCCCAACTCGATTGGAAACTACGCAATGATCCGCGAGTTATATCCATTGAAAAAATGGATATCAAAGATTTTACTGGTATTAATGATTACAAAATTGACTGGGTCCTGGCAGACGTTAGCTTTACGTCACTATCAAAATTAATTCCTCACATCCGCAGGGCCGCGCCAACGGCTCGCCTTCTTCTGTTGGTAAAGCCACAATTTGAGCTGCCACGTGAGAAGATCCCAGACGGTGGTGTGGTCACCAATGAGGAAGACCGCGCCCAAGCGTTGGATGTGGTGATAAAATCGCTTATCACTGAGGGTTACTCGATTGAAAAGACAATCGATGCAGATATCACCGGCAGGCAAGGTAATCGAGAAATTTTCGTCTTAACAAACTAGACCTGAGATTACGATGCGTAAAGATGTGACTCAGCGCGTATACAGTAGTAAAAATGCGCGGCATCAAGCGCGTCAACCCATATGGTATCGCGCTTAAAGTCATAATGAGCATCAATATGCTTCAACTTTATGGCGTCTAGAATCACATCTTCGTCAATCTCATAAACCTGACACATTGCATCCAAACTTAGCTGCTTTCCGCGATAGTCATCCGGATTATGGCCCATCTCCACGAGGGCGGTCTCAAATTCGCTTTTGGATACTTGCGGGGGCATATGACTCTCCTTAAGAAGATCCAATTAGACAGAAAATGGAATAAAAACTGTCACCACTTTCTAATGGTGACATCGCGCCACTGCCTAGACAACGGGCAGAATGTTCCCGCTCAAACGCGTGATTCTCGACCTGTCAGCTGGTGATCAAAAAATAAAAAAGGCTCAAAAAGTAAAGATGCCCAGGCTAGGCAATCTTTGCCCGCCCGGGAACCATATCACTTGGCTGAACTAATCCTGAATCCAGTCGGTGAATTGCTTGTTTTTGGCATCCAGAAGCGTTTTATGGGGATTGAAAACCTGTCGCGGAACCTCGACAAATATGACGTTTGTAAATTGGCTGCTGCCTAGAAGTTCGTAAAGGATAGACTCTTGGTAATAGACATCTTTACCTTTCCAGGTCTTCTTGCTGATCAACCAGAATGGATTATTTTCCATCCGATCGATGATGTCATCTTGCGGCAACTCCGCGGCGACAAACACTGGATTAAAGTGCGTCGCCTTTTGTGGATTTTCAAGAAAATTTTGCTTGTCAGTCGTGGAGGCGTGTGGCAACTCTAAACAAATTTTCTGTTTTATGCCGTCAACAGTAGCAAACACGCAACTACCGCCCACGTCCCGGCCAGTGTTGGGCACCTGTCCCATCAGAACAAAAGGCCGATCAAGCAAATCCTGAATATCTCCACTTGAGGATGGTGAGGTGTGAAAGAGATGCATCATCAAGGTCGTGAGTGAATCTGTGGACGAACTTGGCTTCAGCCCCCAGAATTTCAACAAATCTTGGGCCCTGCCCTCGACTATCCGAGAGTTACTAGCCTTGACCGCCGCTCGAAGGTCTTTCAATTTAAGCAATGAGCTCTTATATGCATTGAGAAATCTCGCCGTAGCAAGACGCACAACCTCAGATGTACCTGAAACATTGTCAATATTTCGGATGAAGACGCCGTTAACTCCAGGAAAATCTTTTTCGACCCGACTAAATAATCGTATCAAGGCGCCGTGCCCATTCGGGACAAAGCTAGGCCGACTATTCTCGTCTAGAACATATTGCCCATCCCGATCAAACCGAACTGTAGAAAGTTCCAGGCCCTGCTCGTAAAAACGTGTTGGGATTGGTGAGGCTACTCGCTCACTAACTTCTCTGAAAGTCTCTGATTGATTAGGCGGTGTAATATAAACCTCACCAAAAAGACCCAGAGTTTTTTGGTGCTCATAGCGCTTGAGCTCAAGAAATGTCTCGCCAGAATGAACCGCTGGATAGAGCGCTTTTGGAGCCGAAAGATCACGCACAACCTCAGCCGCTAAGCGGGCAAAATCCTCAAACCGACCCTGCTCCTCAGCCAGAAATAGATTTCTTAATGACCTTGGTAGCGGTGACTCCGTAAAACCACCGGCACGGAGTGTTTTTAATGCTGCTGAACACCCCTGTCGCGAACCACTCCCCAGAGCACTTAGCAAATCGGCTAAAGGAGCCACATACCTTGTGGATGCACCTGCTGCCGGGACAAAAGCAACCATCTTGATATCTGACTGTTCGCCTGGATCTTCGGGCAGAGACAGCACGCCGCCATTGTCTAAACGACACGTATCCGAGATTGGAAAAAATCTGCCTTCTGATTGCGCCAAGAAAGAAGTGATGTTTTGCCGATGCCGATCAACGACCTCGGGACTGAGTCCAGATTCCTGCAAAGCTTTCCTTAGAGATGGATCCACGGCTTGATCTCTTTACGAAGCGGCGACAGTCGCATAGTCTAAATATCACCAATTTAGCGGCATTAAAAACCGGATAAAATACGGCCAAAATTATGTCACACCAAAGAGCGCCAAGCTAACAAATTAATTTTTAGGTCGATTATGCGTAAGACGCCTTATCTGTCCAAGCGTCGAGCAAAGCACTGGCGGCTAATCTGACTCCGGGAGAGGTTGACGACGTAACCTCGCCTGCAACTATTTTAAGAAGATCTGGCGACGGGGTTCCGAGCCGAATCGACCGAATAACGGCAGACTTATGCCAATCCATTTGACTTGACGCAAGCATGGTCTTGACGACCTGGGGTTCAATGATCCCCGTATTTAGCTCCAGCATCCGCCCAACAATCGCCTCAATCACATCCGGCGAGAGTCGATTAATCGAACCAATAGCAACCTGGGATAAGAACTGGACATCAATTAGTTTTGAGCGTTTGACGAAACTTATTTGCCAATAATTATTTAGCCTCAGGAAATCATCCAACGATAACCGCTCTTGAGTAGTGGTCGCGACTTTGGCGGCGGTTAGGCGCGCGCCCAGGTCAGTAATAACATAGCGAGACTTTTTACTTCGACCGTTTGTTTTCGACTCCATAAGCAAGGATGCTTTCACAAGTAGCTCGGCGAGTGCCGGTCGCTCGTTTAGCGTGAAGGCATTTCCCCGCCCAATCGCCACTAAAGCGTCAAGAATTACTGGAAGGGATTCCGGTAAGATGAATGGCTGCGCCGAGTCGCTACCAGCACTTAGAAGTGCAAATTTAAGCTTGTACAGATCCATGGACCAAGGCGTCTGTTTTACCTCCTGCGATAGTTCCAAGACTATGCTGGCGAGCATGGCGTCATATTCTGGGACAAATACATTTTGATCCACAGACTCTAGAGCCTTAATTCCATCGCGAAGCTTGCGCAAAACTGCGCTGCCGAGCCCAAGCTCAATCTCAAGATTGCTATCGTCCACGGCGCCGGCAGCACTTACGTAGGCTGCGGTCAGGAAATCACGATCTTGGCTACACAAACTACGGGCCCGGCCCAGGCCCAGCTGAATGGAGGCATCTAAAAGATCATGCACTATGACCTCAGCGTCATTGCGGTTGATTCCATGGTCAAATTGCAAAAACTCAACTAAAAGTACTGAAAATACGGGTGTCTGAAGCCAATCTCTATGCTGGCCAATAGCATAAACCAAATCAACAAACAAACAGCCCGCGGCTGTCTTTGACATGCGACTCAGAGAAGAAATCCTGGCTGTGGATTCAACAAATTCTCGCTCTAAAGACTGAAGTTCCCAACCGTTAAGCTGGGCTCGTACACCCATTACTTTTCGATCAATCAAACTCCACACCATGCAACCTCCAATTAGGCAAAAACACCAAATGTTTCAGAGACCTGTCTCAACTATTCCCTATTATAACCGATACCCCTAAGGAAGTTTAGATATTCCGCAATAGAAACATCGGAATCAGAGAGCCACATGAGTCCAAAGCAGAAAAATTTTCCGTCGCTCCTCGATCAAATGGGCTTTGGACAATCCACTCAAGGCGTCGAAATACTTTGGAAATCCCCAACAAGTAGCCCCACCCAGCCCGTGAGATCCAAAGTCGAAATTCTCCAGCGCAAGGATAGGTTTATCCTCGATAAATTCACCGCGGCTTTTGATCTGAACAAATTGAGCCAAGTGTTTGAAACAAATGCCCGTAAAAAATTCCAAAAAGTCTCGTCTTGCTCCACCAAAATCACAGCCCAATGTAGCCTTCAGATTATTTTAGAAGTCATTCCGACACGTCCAGATGATCAAGTCGACCAGCGAGCCGCACAGAACAATTCGGGTACGATTCTAGGTTGGACCACATCAATCGCTATCAACCAGTCCAATCTTGTGCTCCAAATAACGGACGCTTTTCTTGTCGGAACACCCATCACAGACTGGTGGGCTCAGATCTCAAGAATTATCACAGAAAGTGTAACACCAGGACTATCTTGCCTGTGGCGAGCCAATAATCTGTTTGAGATAGCCATCCCGGTCTACGGTCTGTCGGCTAAATCCGTGGGGGACCAACCTGAACTTCTCGAAATTGTTCACTCGCCCTTTAGTTCTGAGCTAAAAATTCCAAGACCCATTTCAGTGGAGCCACAAGCAGCAAAAATAACGATCCAACTTGCAGCCCCAGATAACATGAGAGAACTGGACTACCCCATCGAGATTCTTGCCGCGAGAGAAACCGCCTCCACTTGGGTAGAGACTGACAGGGCTATTTTTGACAAAAAAAATATGATGCTGCCATCTGATCTTCTGGACCAACCCTTTGCGTGCCTCATGGCTCGTATTGGCGCACATCCATCGTTAGCTCACCAAGTATCCAGCTCGAATTTTTCCGCATCATCGTTTAATGAGGATACCTCTCTAACCGTGATGACAGGGGAGCTAATCGCCCTATCTCATCTGGGTCGATCCCACGATTTAGTCAAATCACTGTCAATCACACTACGACGCATAGCTTCCGTCTATGGCAGTCTCAACGATCTAGAGCCAATGCGCAGCACTTTGCCCGAAATTCTCGGAGACACTTGGTCAACTGTCGATGCCCAACGTTCGTTCAAAAGCTGGGGCATCGCACTCGAGCAAAAGCCAAAAAACCTACGGATACTGCATAAAATTGCCAATCTCGCGCGTGAAACGGGCGACCTCGGCAAAGAATTCGATGCTCTCTTAAACATCTGCCAATTGGAGCGACGAACTTCTGCATTGCTGACATCGACGTTACGTTTGATTGAAATATCAGAAAAGCGGGTGTCAGAAGACGCTGAATCCAAGCTTAAACTCCGCGGTCTGTTGGAAATCGCCGCTCGCAAAACAGAATACAATGAAAAAATCGTTATGAAGTTAAGTAAAATTCTCAGCGCATGCGGAGAACACAAAAAATCCCTCGCGCTACTTGAGTCCTGCATTCAATCAAATAGCAAGAAAATAACGCCAGCGCAGTTAGCTGACTTGCACGCTGAGATTGGTAATATTTGGCGAATTCATGAGGATAACATTCCGCTTGCAACAGCCAGATTTATTGCCGCCACAACGGCCCCATCTGATCCATCGGATCGTCTGCTTGACGATGCGGAGGAGTTCTTCACAAAAACAGGCAACGCAGACCAAATTACACGGTTGTTTCTATTGCGCGCCAATCGCCCGGGACGCCAAGCACCAATAGAGGCTATTGAACGATCTGCAAAATACATGAACAAGATGAATCATCACGTGGAATCCATTTCGGCTGTGGTAGAGCTGATGAAAATGAACCGCTACCAACAGTGGTACTGCGACATCATTCTGGACGCGACAAACGTCTCCGAGATTAATTGGGGCGAAATCGCTGAACTCATGCAAAAAGCAGACCCTAAGCAATTACCAAAAGACGCGTTACCCATGTGGAAACTAATTACCGCGCGCTGCGCCATGAAAAATAACGCGTCAAGGATGATCGGCGTTCGAAACTTCACGGACAAACACGTTGTCAGACTGATGTCAGAGGATGAATCACGATTTGTAATATCAACATTAACAAACCAACCAGCCCCGGGCGATCTATCCACTTTCATATCCGATCGTTTGCCATTCTCCCAAAATTCAGAGTCAGACTTCCTGTTGCAAACTATAATCTCCGAGAATCTATTCTCCACTGATGGTCTTTTTGAGCAAGCAATCGCCCAAAAAGCAAACTCCACGACGAATCTCGACATCTCGCTCGCGCGATTGGGGAAGCTCATAGCAACAAATGAACCCCGGAAAATCGCTATTTTTATTCAATCTCACGTCGAAACAATCGCAAATAACGAATTGATGCAGACCTTCATTGACCAAAGCATCAAGACGCTCTCCGACACAGAAAATCAGATATTTAGTGACACCGTTGCGGTTCTGCTCAAAACGCGCGAACAACAAGCACCGTTCAATCAGATTGAAAGAGAAATCCAGATCGATCGCTTGATCAGAAAAAAATTCCTAACCATCGCCGAAGACCTTCTGAAATCTGCGCTCGAAGCTGGTGAGCAAGGAACCGCAAACGAAGATGTAGTTCATGATTTGCTCTCAAACACGCCAGAGCTAATTGCCAAATGGCATTACATTGGCATGAGCGGTGCAAAAGACCACGCTACACGTCACAAGAACGCAAAACAATGTCTTAAACATTGGCTAATAACTGAGGTCCGACCAAGAGAGCTGGTTGAGGTAATTGCCGTCTTGGCTGAAGCAGAAATCCTCGACACCCCAACGCTGGCGCTCCTGGAATCTATCAGCACAAGGGAGAAAAATCCTCGAGAATTTTTGCGAATTTTAAGTGCTGAGATTGATAAAGACAAAGAAAAGCAGGCTGACTATCTATACTGGGCTATTCGCATCATTAACGTCAATGGTCTGGACCGTGAAATAGCTGCTAAATTGTATGAAACAAAATCCGACTCTCTTGAGGAGAATCATATCCACAAGATGTATTCGAAAGCCCAGCTATGGCTTTCGGCGAAAAACCTCACCGAAGCCCAGCGACACTTTATAGCCCTCCTGAAAGATCCTGAAGTTTTAACTGCACCAGAAATCTGCTTCAATTCTTTAGATGGGCTCGCGCAAACAAAGCCACAGCGTTCGCAGTTCGCCACCATGGTTCAGTCATTGATAGCCTGGGCTGATAGCAAGAATCAAAGAATGTTGGCCGAGCAATTAACTAACAAGTCAATTGAGCTGGAAATCGCTAGCCTTGAGCATTTACACGCAAAAATTACACAAAAATTCGACATCCTTTCACCATTGCAGTTAGCGACTATCGCGATGCAAGCTTTGGCTAAATCGGAGAGAACGAGCTCTGGGATCGTGAAACTACTAGATGAGTGGAAAGCCACAAAAGCAGTAGCGGACCAGCCCGAAAAGTGGCGCGAAGTGATTGCTTGCTTGACCACTGATCATTTACTGCGACAACTCCGCCGTACAGCTCGCTGTGAGATCTTGTTTATGCACGCAAAGGCCGTATTTGAAGATGAAACTAAACGATTTGATGCCATTCCGCATTTCGAAGTCATTACTCTTGAGAACCCCCTTGATTCCAGAACATGGATACCCCTTTACTCCCTGTACGAAGAGTGCGGCGCCAAAAAGAAAATGATTGCGCATCTTGAAAGAATTATTCCTCTCATAGAACAAGACACGTCGTTACTAGAGAAGACACCTTTCAATATAGAGTCACTCAAAAATACCCTGAGCCGGGCCAGAAAGTCGGTCATCGAAGCAGGTGGGCTTGGCGCGGTGGATCACAAGCCCTCCACGATCCCAACCAAAAATAACTTTGAGTTAAATGATCACGCCGCTCGACTCCAGCGTGGCTGGGTCGACGCTATACCCATTGTAAAAATCTCGGCCATGAACTCTGATGCTGACCCTGGATCAATCACAACTGGCGAGTCGCCTGCGACTGGGAGTCAGGTTGATCAATTGGCGGGCCTAGCCTTCGACGGCTCTGCAGCTCAAAATCTCGACTCTTCATTAGATAACGCACAACATCAGGGGAGTATTGGCACAGACCAGTCATTACCTGCTCGCGTTGAATTGAGCCTTATTACCAGCGCAAAAACCAACCCTTCGCGCGAGTTAATCAATTGGCGGGATCTCGCTCTTTCCGGCTCCGCGCCTAAGGGCGCCACAAAAAAGGTCACAACTATGGCCTTTGCCAGTGAACTGGAAAAGCATGTTGCGGTACAATGCGTCGCGCTATTAGCAGCTGAAACTTCGGAATTAGCCAATTGGCATTGGCAGGTATGGAGACATTGTAATGACTTTCAATACCCAACTAATGACCTGGGACGCATTCCGAGAGACCTTAATTTTTCACAATATGGTGGCCAGTTGCATAAACTGATCAAAATGGTCACACCCGTCATTTTGCGCGTCAACAAAGACAAGTTTATTGCTGAGCAGCATTTGCGTAAACTTGGAATTCCGCAAAATGCCTCGCCAAAGCAAGTTGACTTGGGCCATCCCGCGTTAAAACGCGGAAACATCGGTGTTTTTAACCAAAACATCACATCTGCAAAATTAAAGTTTTTTGACGCCCAAGGTCTGGGATCTGAGGTTTTTTTCGATCTCGGCCAGAGGGCCATGTACTTTGACGGCAAATGGCAGCTGGAACTACCACCGACGGTACTAGCCTACCGGATTATGGAAAATCTGCTGTATTTTCAGAAGGGCGTACCAGGCGTACCTCTGCTAAATGCCGAGACTGAGGTCGTGCCGGTTATTCAGACCATTCGCGACGTCCTGTCCTCGAGCGGAATTAGCCGATTACGGATAGCCTTTGGAATCGACCACGCCGAAATAAACGAGCAATTAAAGACCATCAACCGCGAACAACTCGTCTCCTTGCTAGGCTGGAATAGTGACAGAACAACAAATGACATCATAACTCTGCAACAAGAAATGCGTTTAAAGGCCTATGCGGACTTATTTGGCATCACGTTGGATCTTATTGGTATCAGCGAATCTCTCGCCGCAAAGAACCTATGCGAGCCAAGCAATGCCTCCCAGGGCGTCATCGCATCATCCAATCCAATCGTAGATTTTCTTATTAAGCTCGCAACTAGACTCAAGATCTAAATACGCGTTTGAACCGACTCAAACACCTCGAAACGCCAATGCGACGTCGAGGCTGTCAGCATTGGCTAGCAGCGCCAACCAACGATCAAACCCTAGGGCGTTACCCGAGCAAGGGGTCGAGAAAGATGACATAGCTTTGAAAAAATCCTCGTCAAGTGGGACATTATCGTAACCACAAGCTTCCCTGGCCCTCATCGCTTCCAACGCCCTACTCCGATTCTCCTGCTCACCTGTCAACTCATAGAAACCATTGCACAGCTCCACGCGACCAACATAAAACTCAAAACGACAGGCTCGCCCATCCTCTACCACGGCCAAGGCGGCTTGCGACGGGGGATAATCATACAAGACACATGCTCCAAGTCTAGCTAGAGCGGGTTCGATAACTTCAATTAAAATCTTAAAAAAAGCCGTCTCGAAGTCATCTGCTGGCCTTATGGACATCACCCCAGCATTAATGCCTTTTCTCGCAAGATCTGGATCACCATCCATAAGTGGGATCCCAGCAAACTCTATAAAAGCGTCTGCAACTCTAATCCGCTCAATTTTTTGCGGCAGCACTTTATCGGACGTCACGCCCGTAATACTCGCCATGGCATCAGCTGTTTCACGGAGAAAGCTTTCTGTTTCTTCAATTAAACCCAAATAACTTTGCCCAATCTGGTACCACTCGAGCATAAAAAATTCAGGATTATGCCAAGGGCTTAGCTCGCCATGATTACGGAAACAAGGTCCCAGTTGAAAAATCTTGCTTGCACCTTGCGCAACAAGCCGCTTCATATGCAGCTCGGGACTGCTCCTTAAAAATCGCTTGTGCCCAATACCTTTGAAATCTACCCAACTCGTATCAAAGTACTGTAAATGCACCTCGGTGCCCGGACAAATCGTTATAACAGGTGTGTCTACTTCAAGATAGCCACGGCGCGAGAAGTAGTCCCTTGTGAACTTTTTCAGGTGATGACGATAGCTGATCGTCTGGGCGATTGGCATCTAGCTGCGCTCCTTCGGCACACCCTGATAAACAACATTTCCACCGAGAGCTGCCGAGCCTGGCCCCAAATTAATACACCAGTCTGCGGCCCTGATAACCTCTTGATTGTGTTCAACCACAATCAAAGTAACACCTAGATCCGACAACTCCCGCATTACTGAAACGAGTCTTGACACATCCTCGAAATGCAGTCCGGTGGTCGGTTCATCGAGGATTAAAACACTGCCCTGACCAAGTTTTTTGGTGAAGTAAGGAACCATTTTTAGACGCTGCGCTTCGCCACCAGACAGGCTGGCACTTGGTTGTCCAAGTTTTAAATACCCTAAACCGAGGCGCTGCGCCGGTAGCAGCTTCTGAACAATTTTACGATGATTTGCGAACTGAGCGACAGCTTCGTCAACGCTCAGATTTAGCACATCATAAATGGATAATCCGTTGAACTTTACATCCAGAACATTGGGTCTAAAACGTCGCCCACGGCAAACCGGGCAACGAACTCGCGCGTCAGAGAGAAATCGCATAGACAAGTTGAGCTCGCCCCGCCCCTTACACTCAGGACAACGCCCACCCTCCAAATGAATTGAGAACGCCTTGGCGGTCAGTCCAGAAATTTGAGCATCTGGAAGTGACGCATACAGATCTCGTAAATCACCAAGCACATCAAG
>JBIJBX010000051.1:0-14167 GCA_044344995.1 Oligoflexales bacterium
TCGTGGAATCAACGAGATAAATCGTCAAATGAATGGGTAAAACTTAGTCGAGCCCTCACGCTTCTTGAGAACGGATCACTAGACGCAAACGCAATTGCCAAGTCACTTCCCGCAAGCGGCAAAAGCAAATCAAAACTCCCCGTCCTTGGCATCACAGGAACCGGTGGAGCAGGAAAAAGCTCCATTACAGATGAGCTGATCAATCGATTTCTATGGGATCACCCCGAAGTTAAAATTGGCCTCATCTGTATAGACCCAAGTAAAAAAGCTACTGGCGGCGCTCTGCTTGGAGACCGCATCCGTATTAACAGCGCCAGTGACTCCCGAGTGTTCCTACGCAGTTTTGCCACCCGCTCTAGCGGTAAAGAGATAGCCAACGCAACTAAGGAAGCCATCAACCTACTCAAGTCCAGAGATTTTGATTTCCTAATCGTTGAGACGTCGGGTATCGGCCAAGGGGATACTGGGATTCTTGACGTCAGTGACGTCAGCCTCTATGTCATGACCTGTGAGTTCGGCGCCCAGACACAGCTTGAGAAAATCGACATGCTGGACTTTGCCGATCTGATCGCCATCAATAAATTCGAAAGAAGACAAGCACCTGATGCTTTGCGCGACGTGAGAACTCAGCTGCGGCGAACCCGTTTTAAAGGCCAGCGCGTGGAAGAATCAGCCTACCCGGTCTACGGCACGATCGCCAGCCGCTTTAATGACGATGGTACAAACGGACTCTATAAAGCTCTATGCGCAAAACTTAACGATAAACTGGGAGAAACCCGATTTAAACCGTCTGAAAAGCGCAAGTACTCATTTGAATCAACCCACCGCGGTTCCTTAATCCCCGGCGAGAAAATCAATTACCTTTCGGATATTTCCCGCACGGTGCGCAACTATCATGAAGATCGCGCAACGATCGTGGAGATGATCCGCAAAGCAGATGGTCTTGAGCGCTCAGCCAGATACTTGCGCGACACCGGGAAATCTGACATTGCAAAAACCTTGGAGACTGAGGCTCACAGCCTATGGAAACAAGTCCCAGCCATGGTGAGAGAGGCTCTGGAGCAGTGGCCGGAGCTGCAAAAAAACTATAATAGTACGGAGTTCACCTATCAGGTCCGCGGCAAAGACGTGAAAGTAGAATCGTCATTTACCACCCTTTCGCAACTGACCCTGCCAAAAGTGGCACTGCCGCGACTACAAAGCAGAGCTGAAATCGCTGATTACGTACTAAGAGAAAATATTCCCGGTAGTTTCCCGTACACAGCCGGAGTTTACCCGTTTCGAAGAACTGGCGAAGATCCAAAACGGCAATTTGCCGGTGAAGGCGGGCCCAATAGGACCAATAACCGGTTCCATTACCTCTCTCGAAATGACGACGCCAAGCGCCTCTCAACCGCCTTTGACTCCGTAACTCTTTACGGAGCAGAGCCAGATCGCAGGCCAGATATTTACGGTAAAATCGGCGAATCTGGAGTGTCTATTGCCACTATTGATGACATGAAAGATCTCTATAAGGGTTTTGATCTTTGTTCACCCACCACGTCAGTATCGATGACTATCAACGGACCGGCTCCGATTATTCTGGCCATGTTCCTCAACACGGCAGTCGATCAGCAAGTTGAGCTCTTCACAAAGCAAAAAGGTCGAGTGCCGTCCCCTGACGAACACAAGCAGATTTATGACAAGACATTGCAGACCGTTCGAGGAACAGTGCAGGCTGATATTCTCAAAGAAGACCAGGCGCAAAACACCTGCATCTTCTCGACTGAATTTGCCCTCAAACTCATGGGCGATATTCAAGAATACTTCATCGAAAAATCAGTCAGGAACTACTACTCCGTCTCAATCTCTGGGTATCACATCGCAGAAGCTGGCGCCAACCCCATCAGTCAGCTGGCCTTCACACTGGCTAACGGTTTCACCTATGTGGAGTATTATTTGGCGCGCGGCATGAAAATCGACGACTTTGCGCCAAACCTAAGCTTTTTCTTCTCAAATGGTGTTGATGCCGAGTACGGCGTCATCGGCCGCGTTGCACGACGAATTTGGGCTGTGGCCATGCGAGATCTCTACAAGGCCTCAGAGCGAAGTCAAATGCTGAAATACCACATACAGACTTCTGGGCGGTCACTGCATGCCATGGAAATCGACTTCAATGATATTCGTACAACTCTCCAGGCACTGATTGCTCTCTACGACAACTGTAATTCGTTACACACCAATGCCTACGACGAGGCGATCACAACTCCAACTGAAGATAGCGTTCGTCGCGCCATGGCCATCCAAATGATCATTAACCGTGAGTATGGCCTCAACAGATGTGAGAATATCAACCAGGGTAGCTACTTCATGGAAATGCTGACGGACGCCGTTGAAGAGGCGGTGCTTCAAGAATTTGACCGCTTATCATCTAGAGGCGGTGTACTCGGCGCCATGGAAACCCAGTACCAGAGAAGCAAAATCCAAGAAGAAAGCCTTTACTACGAGCACCTGAAACACACTGGAGAACTTCCGATTATCGGAGTGAATACCTACCTGAATCCCAAAGTCCTTTCGGGGGAGTACGTAAGACCAGAGATCGAGCTGGCTAGGGCCAATTACGACGAAAAAGATGATCAACTAACGCGGCTTGATGGATTCAAACAACGCAATACAAACACACGTGAACAAGCCCTCAAAAATCTTGGTCAGGCCGTTTTGGAAAACCGCAATATTTTCGCAGAGCTGATGCACACGGTCAGACACGCGAGCCTCGGAGAGATCTCGGAGTTGCTCTACAAGGTGGGCGGCAAGTACCGAAGGTCTATGTAAACTCAATTGGGGACACCCGACTGATTGAGTATTGATTGAGCAATCAATTTTTTTAAGCCAGCAAACCCTTACTCCGACCTTGGATGCACCGGCCATCAAAAAACTCTTGGGGGTCGCAACACCCGACTGATTAATCAATACTCAATCAGTCGGGTGTCCCCATAAAAACATGAATGTCTGACAAATGTCTTCCCAAGCGTCATCAGGCTTAAATGAGACTGACCATCCATCATCGGGGACACTAGCTATTTCACCCGGAGCTCTCAGTAATACAAATCTAATGCTGCTGTCAGACTTGGATTTTTTATCGGCTAGCAAGAGACCAGTAATTTCATCACGCATTTTTTCAAAATTAGAAGATACTCCCAATAGGCCAATAAGTAATTCTTTGCCAGGCAAAATCCCACTCCGTAAAAGCCCATCAATAAATTCATCCGCATGCATGCCAAAATATTTCTTGGATAGCCTCAAGGCATGGAGCATGCCAACAGCCACACATTGACCATGGGGCATTCTAAGGCCTTTTTTTAGCGCCATGGATTCAATCACATGCCCCAAAGTGTGACCGAAATTTAAAATCACCCGCTCACCCATCTCGAGTGGATCACGTGCGACTATATCAACTTTGACTTGAACGACTTTAGCGAGAGTTTCAGCCGAAACGTTCGGAACATCCGTCTTGGCGCACTCAAGCAAAGTGGCCCAAAGTTTAAGATCTCCCAACAACAAAGCATGTTTTAGCGCCTCGGCCAGGCCTGCCTTAAACTCCTCCCTTGGTAGGGTTTTGAGCCACTCTCGGCAAACACTTACAGCCTCTGGGTTATGAAATAGACCAATTTGATTTTTACCCCAAGGCTCAAAGTTGACACCAACCTTGCCGCCAACAGAGCTATCCACCATGGCCAGGAGTGTTGTTGGCACATAGAGAGTCTTTAAGCCAAGCAATCCTGCAGCCATGCCAACAAGATCCCCGGCAACACCACCTCCAACCACATAGACCGTAAAATCTCGCACTCCAGTGGAATTACGATAAGCACGCATTCTTGATACCAAACTGGCTAGGGTTTGAATGTTTTTATTGGCCTCAGAAAATTCCAAAACCAAGGCCTTGTGCGGAACCTTATCAGCAAAAATATTTGAGAGACTCTGATCGACTACAATTAAGTCATTTTTAGAAAACGGTGCAAAACACTCCTCGATCTTATCGAAAAAGTTGATCTCGTAGTTTTTTTGGACTGTCCCTTGACCTGACTCCGCCTTGTGAAGTGTGTGAGTGCCGCTAGTCAGAACACCTCTTTTGTAGACCTTGGCTGCCATCAGGTAACAATCGAGCTCACTTTTGCTAATTCCTTCCAAATTCCAAACAGTATCTCTGGTTAGTCTATGGGAAAATGCATGCGTTAATATTCTTAGCACGTCGGCTCTACCAAAGATTTCGAGAGACAGTGCCTGCAAGGCCTCGGTGCTTTGCGTTTTAACCCCTGAAATCCCACCGGAAGTTTCGGCGAATTGTGCTGATGGCCCCATCCAACTAAAAGCTTTCCCAGCTGGCCATGCTGGGGCGACCTGCGGGCAATCTACGGTGATTTGGCAAATTCTTGACATAGAGACCTTTCTTTTCATGGGAACAGTGGGTTAGGCAAGACGTTTTTGACCCGTTTTTGGGTGTTATTTCAAGCTCGCGAGGGAGCTGCCGAGAACTACCTGGTTAGGCGTGACGTTTATCGGCCCTAGGATGGGGTCACAAGAAGGAACTCAAGGATGAGTTTGAAGATTAAAATGACGGGGCCAACGGGAAAGAATTTCCGTAAGCAGCTGGACTCCATCACGCGCCGCAAACTTTCCGAGAATAAAGTCGTATCCCTTTCTGAATTTAGGGATATCAAGAAGTCCAAGCAAAAGCTCACTGTCCTCGTCGTTGACGACGAGGAGATCATGCGCAATGCGTTAAAACGCGTCTTAGAAGGCGAAAACTTCAACGTTCTCCTTGCAGAGGACGGGTATGCTTTAAGCCACTTTCTTGAAGCCACGATCCTCGACGTTATCTTACTGGACGTGAACCTTCCCTGGGTCGATGGTTTTGAGCTGGTTCACCTCATCAAGTCCCACAGCGTCTTAAAAAACGTTCCGGTCATCATGGTCTCCGGCAGAAAATCCACCGAGGATATTCAGCGGGCCATGGCCCTCGGGGCCAATGACTTTATTGCCAAGCCCTTTGATGTTGATTTCCTAATCAACAGCATTAAAAAGAACGTCCAAAATGCGAGCTAGGCTCGCTGCAACCCTCCTAAATTACTGAAAAATTCTGTAAAGGCTGCCAAGAAAATCATTGACACGCCTTGAGCAACTCGGGTATTAATTTAGGTCTACCACTTTTCCTCAGTAGCTCAGTCGGTAGAGCAAGTGACTGTTAATCACTGGGTCGGCGGTTCAAATCCGTCCTGAGGAGCCATTATTACCAACGCCCACCATTTTTGGTGGGCTTTATTTTAGCGATGAAACTGTAGGAATCTGTGCCATGAAGACACGCTCTTTGATTTTAATGCGACATGGCAAAGCCGAAAAAGATGGCCCCTCTGATCACGAACGAAAGCTAGCCGATCGGGGCAAGGAGCAGTCCATCACGAATGGAAAAAATCTCAAAAAAATATTTGGATTAATTGATCGTGCGATCGTAAGCGATGCCACGAGAACCAGACAAACTTTGGCGCAAGTTCTATTTGAAGTTCCGATTAACACGATCATTCTCGAGGCCAAGCTATACACCATTAACAGTCAACGCGAATTCTCGGCTGCATTATCCGGGCATCTGGCGGACTCAGAAAAAAATCTACTCATTGTCGGCCACAACCCCACCATCAGTTCCCTTGCCTCATATTACACTGGCCAAGACTTTGATCTCGGCACCGGAGATTACATCATCGCAGCCATTGACTCGCCTGATTGGGCAACGGCTCTTGAGTCCGGTGGCGCTTGGAGTCTAAAATACCCTGGATAACGCCTCTTTCGAATTCAACTAGAACGGAAGCTAAACAATGACTTTTCATGATCAACCACTTGTCGATGGCGCCGTCATTCGATTTTTCACACTTCAAAGTGAGATTTTACGCAAGACAAGCCAGGCCGGTTATTCACACCTTCGACCTCATACAGCTTATATTCCACGAGAAGCCCTTGCTGGAAAAAAGCTGCCGACGATTTATCTCCTTGCTTCCTGGTTAGGCGCTGGAAGATCCATGTTCAACTGGGAGCCTTTTAGGGAAGATCTCGCCACCCGTATTAGTAGGCTCATGGCCACTGGCAGCATGCCACCATGCATTGTCGTTTGCCCTGATCTTTACATCGATTTCGGTGGCAGCCAGTACATCAATAGCTCGTATGTGGGAAACCACGCAGATCATATGGTCTCCGAGCTTATTCCGTATGTGGAGAACAACTTTCCCGCGCTCGCAGAACCAAAACATCGAGCCATTACTGGCCGCTCCTCGGGCGGTTTTGGCGCCTTGCGTTTTGGAATGGACTATCCTGGCGTATTCGGAGCTGTCGCTTGTCATGCGGGTGACATGGGATTCGAGTGGGTTTACCGTCGCAGTCTCATCGATCTTTGTGTGGCACTTGCAAAGTATCGAGATCCTCTCACCTATCTTGCTGAACTAAAAAAACAAAAAAAACTATCTGGTTTTGACACCCATATTTTAATGATGCTTGGCATGTGTGGATTTTACAGCCCCAATCCGCACACCGAACCAGGCTTTGATCTGCCAGTCGATATCCAAGACGGGAAGATCATCGAAGAGACCTGGCAGCGTTGGCTAGATCATGATCCGGTCGTCAGAGTCGACCGGGCGTCAATTCAAGACAATCTTGGCTCCCTAAAAAAACTCTTCATCGACTGTGGCAACCGAGATCAATATTTCCTGCAATATGGCGCAAGACAGTTTATAAAAAAGCTAAAATCTGCCGGTGTGCCATACATGTATAGCGAATTTGACGATAACCATAGCGGCACAAGCTATCGCTATGACGAGAGCTTGCCAGTACTGGCAACAGCGATTAGTTAATCTATCCCTGGGTTGGAAACGCCAAAACCTTTTGCGAACAGTCGCGCAGACGAAAGCGCACCATTTCACGTCCGACAATACCCATGGTCTCAAATAATGGCGGAGAATCCTTGCGACCAGTCACCGCCAAGCGGAGGGTCATAAAGATATCTTTAGGCTTCCAGCCAATTTCATCTTTGTAGGCTTCCGTGACGGCCTTAAGCCTTTCATGTTCCCATTCGTAAAGATCATCAAGTTTTTCCACTAGGCCGTTCAACATGGTTGAAATGTCCTGCGGTGTTTTACCTTTAGGAATAATTTCAAGACCTGTGTAATCGAGCGCTCCGTTAAAGAAGAAGAAATTGTTATCCACAAATTGCTCAAAGCGACTCATTCGTTCCAGGACATAGGGCTTCATTTGGCGAAGGTAGTTTTCCGAAAAAATTTCGTTTCGGACATAGTTAACAAACTGATCTTCACTCAGCTTGTGCATATAATGCTGATTCATCCACGTAAGTTTGACGGTGTCGAAAACTGGCCCGCCTAGATGGATGTTTTTGAACTCGAATTTTTTCACCATTTCATCAACGGTAAAAAACTCGACGTCATTGCCAAAACTCCAACCCATATTGGCCAAAAAGTTGACCAGCGCTTCTGGCAAGATACCAGCGCGCTGATAGTAGGTCAGTGCCACTGGGTTCTTGCGTTTAGATATTTTTGATTTGTCGGCATTTCTTAGTAACGGAAGATGGGCAAATTTTGGCTTTTCCCAACCGAATGCGTCATAAAGAACAACGTGCTTTGGCGTTGAATTAATCCATTCTTCGGCGCGAATAACATGGGAGATTTTCATAAGATGATCGTCAACGACGTTTGCCAAATGATACGTCGGATAGCCATCACTCTTGAGAAGAACCTGATCATCCATGCGGTTATTTTCGATTTCAACAAGGCCACGAATTTCATCCACAAAGCCGGTCACGCCTGACACTGGCATCTTGAGGCGAACCACATGAGGTAGTTGCTTGCGTAAATTCGCTTCCACCTCACTCGCTGCCAATTCGCGACAGTGACGATCATAGGCCGTGGTCACCCCTGCCTCTCTTTGTTTAGCCCGCACTGCATCTAGTCTCTCGGCCGTACAGAAGCAGCGGTAGGCATGCCCGGATTTAATCAGCATATCCGTATGCTCGCGGTAGATCGCCGTGCGCTCACTTTGCCGGTAGGGTCCATATGGACCCGGGCGATCAGGACCCTCGTCCCAAGTTAAGCCCAGCCACTTCAGACTTTCCATAATCATGGCTTCGGAACTCGATTTAGCCCGCACCTGGTCCGTATCCTCGATGCGAAGTAAAAATTTACCCCCGTTTTTCTTGGCAAAAACGTGATTAAACAGTGCCACATAGGCCGTGCCCACGTGGGGGTCACCGGTTGGTGATGGGGCGATCCGAACTCTAACCTCTTTAAAATAGCTCATAACTATCTAAACCTTCGCTTAGTTGGGCTTGAATCATTTGATAAGCCGCTGTATACAATCGGGCCACTACCCAAATTTTAGGCCGCCCATCAGGGGCTGACAAGTTGGGGAGTCATTGAAATAGCAGAGACGGGACAATCTTTCAAATGTACGGACAAAATTCTTCAATAAATCCTGCCGGAAACGATGTCCGAGGAGAAGACACAGTCAACGCCCAAATGAGCACACTTTTTGTGCGTGACGTAGGGAAAATCGATAGCGCCCTGTTTGATCCTAGCCTTGGAATTGTGGGTCACAGCTGGTACGTGGACGTTTCCCTTTCTGGCACCCTTGACAGCAACGGTTTTGTCTTTGATTTCAGCCCGTTAAAAAAACTAATCAAGCAGACCCTAGCTAGTACTTTAGACCACGCATTGATCCTGCCCGTTGGCAGCCAGATGGTGCAGTACAGCGAGTTTGAAAATGGTGAACGCTGGACCCTAAAAAGCAGAGCACGCGGCGAGGCAAAAGACGCCCGCTGGGACTATGCATCCCCAAAAGGTTCCGTATTTCCAGTTCATACGGTCGCTTTAAAAAACACGAGCATTGAGCAAGAATTTTCCCGAATTTTGCGTCACCGTTTACCCTCCACTGTAAGTCAGCTGACGGTCAAACTGCGCGAGGAGCAAATCGCTCCAACCGAAGCCAGCTTTAGGTATACACACGGGATCACAGGTCACAACGGCCTTTGTCAGCGTCTTTTCCACGGGCATAGAAGTCGCATGGAAATTTACATTGGCGAAGAAAGGCGTCCCGACCTTGAGCATTTCGTGGTCCGGGAAATCTTGGGCAACACGGTTCATATCGCAACTCTAAATCAAATCAAATCTGGTAACGGCGAAATTGGTCAGCGTGGCAAAACAGACGAGCCACTAACCCTCGGCTACTCCGGAACACTGGGTAACTTTGAAGCGACCATTCCCTCAAATCGCGTATTTTTTGTCGAGGGCGAAACTAGCGTTGAATCGATCGCGCGAGAGATCGCACGCGTCATCAAACGCGAGGAACGGCCGAGCGACCGGATTCGTACGGTTTGCTATGAAGGTATCGACAAAGGCGCCGAAGCGGTCCTTTAGTTTTTATATTCCTAATGAAAACTTTGCGGCGAAACTAAGTCGGGAATTTGTCGCGATTTGCACTTCCGTCGTTGCAGTCGCAAGACCAGGCAAAAATTGAAACTGTAGACCGACACTGCGGTTGTATCCCACAAAGGTCGATTCCATGCTGCCGTAGCCATTAGGGGTTAGTGCCAGCCCTGTACCAAATTCGTCGCCAGAACGGACTTCAACCTGATGCCTGGAAAGACCGGCAGTCCCATAAATAGTGAGTAATTTCAGAAACCCGTAACTTAAAACCCCATCCATCGAGAGGCTACTTGCGTCGGTTGCGGCTAGACCCATGCAGCGGCTGAATCCACCTCGTAAAGCCAAGGCCGGCATGGCCATCCCCTCAATTGGCGTCCACTGGCCAAATCCAGACCAGATCCGAGTCTTGGTCGTAACATCTTGCGCCAAGGAGAAACCAAAATCCACAGCGTAGGGAAGCCCCTTGTGAAAATAAAATCTGGGCAACACTAATCGCTGACTTGGAGAGGGATTATGGAGGACTGCCTGGTTTGAATTCCGCCAGTGCTCCCGAAGAATCTCCTTATTTACGGATGTATGGTAGACCCCTAACCCCATACCTAAACCAAGGCCCAATGGTCCATGACTTCCCGCATGTTCAAGGGGTGAAGCGGTATTAATGCGTGCCAGGAAACGAAAATAGCTCTGCGCATCCTGGTCAGAAATCGCCGAAAACCCCATGTTTGAACAGCTTAAGTACAAACAAACTATTAATTTAAGTGTGGACTGTCTGGCTAAAAACATGTTTTCTTTCCCCAGTCTGAGAAGTCCCGAAAGCTCGAATAGATCAAGGAAAATAAGAGTCAATATGGCGATGAACATCACATTTATTGATCATTATGACAGCTTTAGCTTCAACGTTCTAGGGTGGCTTGAAAGCGCCGCAACCTCAAAACTAAATATCACCCGAATCACCTGCGACGATTTCAAGGGCCTCGATCACCTTAGTAAAAACCTCACGCCTATAGTGATTTCCCCGGGACCCGAAACCCCGAGTAACTACCCCGGAACGATGGCACTTATTAAACAAGCCATGCCCCATGTTCCAATCTTTGGAATATGTTTGGGTCATCAAATGATCGGAGAGCTTGCCGGAGGGAAGATCATCAGAGCGAAAGACACCTGGCACGGTACCGTTGAAAACATTGAAATTCTGCAGTCACACTGGTTGACGGCGGGTTTAAGCAGGCAGTTTAAGGCTGTCACCTACAATTCCTTGGTGGTCCAAATGCCGCACGAGGCCAACGCTGAATGGTCGATTTTGGCCAAAGATCGCCACGGACAAAATATGATTTTAGCACACAAGAATCTCGATGTAGCGTCCGTACAATTTCATCCAGAGTCTTTTGCTTCAGATGATCTGACCCTTCTTGCAAAAAACTTTCTTGCAAGAATCAAATGAATTCTAGCTCACCTACTGATTTGACCGAGAATCTCTACGATCCGAGCAGGAACTGACCCGACCGCAAAACTAGACTGTTGCTGGACGATTTGTGTGGCAGATTGCGCGAGATTTTTAATCGATTCCGCCAACAACTCGCCAGTCATCTTGCTTTCAGACAGAGTCAAAGCCCATCCTTTTGCCGCGAAACTCTTTGCATTGAGAACCTGATCACCGCGACTCCCTACTTCAAGGGGTATAAGAAGCATGGGCTTTTTCAGGGCTAAAATTTCAAAAATACTGTTGGCACCCGCACGCGTCACAACGATGTCTGTGGCAGCAAAAACATCCTTCAGCTCTTCCCCAACGAACTCAAATCCAACATAACCTGGAGCCGAATACCCAATTGACTTACCCTTACCCGTAATATGAACAACGTTAAAATTTTGGGTCAGCTCCGGCAGGATAGATCTCAACGCCTCGTTGATTCGCTGCGCACCTTGACTGCCACCCATGACCAGTAAAATCGGCTTTTGCGGTCCAAAACCGCACAATTGGCGTCCACGCTCCGCATCGCCGGAGAAAAGATCTTGTCGCACTGGTGTTCCCACCATTTCCGATCTTTCCTTCGGTAAAAACTTTGCCGTCTCGGGGAACGTGTACAATATTTTCCTAGAAAATGGGGTAATGATCTTGTTCGCCAAGCCTGGCGAGTAATCCGACTCGTGTGTCACAACGGGGACGCCGAAGCACCAAGCCGCCAGCGTAACGGGAACAGCAACGAAGCCTCCCTTGCTAAAAACAGCATGAGGACGCAGCCTCATCATCAGAATGAGTGCCTGGAAAAATCCCGCGATGATACGACCGACATCAAGAACATTCTGCACGCTAAAATAACGTCGTAATTTGCCTGTGGAAATCTCATAAAACGGCACATGAGCGGCCGTTACAAGGCCTTTCTCAACCCCGGCGGAACCGATGTAAACAACATCAAACCCAGCCGCACGCAATTGCGGTAGAAGGGCCAAATTCGGCATCACGTGACCAGCTGTGCCCCCGCCAGTCAAAACAATACGCTTTGTCACGATTCCATCCCCCCGTCTTTAAACTTCGACACTAAACTAGGAAGCTGTTTCGACAGAGGATAATGTCGCTGTATGGCGCTGATAATCTCACTATGTTCAGCCACAAAAGGCTCAATCGGTCGTTTTGCAAGTTCCCGAATCTTCTCGATTTTTTGATTGGGTGAGGGATCGGCAAACGCTACCTTCAAGGTGCCATCAGTTTTTAGCTCAAACGGAAATATTGTCTGGTCCAATGCGACATCATACGAAATGAATTCAAAAACGTCTCTTTCTACGTGCAGGGTTCGAACTCTCGAAAGTCTTGGTAATTTGAGCTCCTCGCACAGAATGTCGGCTATTTTACCTTCCTCAATGAGGTGAGTCTCAATCACTGCGCGGAACGCGTCCACGCCCCATCTTTCCATAAAACCAACGGCCATTTTTTGTGTCGATACAGAAAAAAGTCCGCGCTCACGCAGCATTTCAAATATGCTTTTACTTTTGTCATTCGCCATTGCCGATGGTCCAATTTATCAAGTAATTATTTATACCACTCAACCGCACCGTAGTATTGTCCCTAATTTTCTCACGGCAGAGCACGGCCTGCCTCTGAAAAAAACCAAAAAAACCACCCCATGTGAAATGGGCGCATCCGTTACGCCCCTGCTGACCTACTTCAATGGACCGACTATCTTTTTCCATCTCAATTTTTACAGTTCTTTGACCATCATTCCCTTCGATCCTAAATGTCTGACGATCATCTCGGGTGATCTCAAGCCAACGCAGCCATTCCACTGGCCATACTCCTGCCAAAATACAACCTAATTCTGAGGATTTAACTGGCACGTCATAGCCATTAATCGTCAGGAAACCTCGTCCTGATTCTCCAACATTAATTTGAACTTGCCCATTCGTAGACCATCTCCCCGCATCAGCTCTCAACTCTAAAATTGTATCACCAAAAGGCGAGTTAATTTGAACAACAGAATCCCGAGCAGCAGTGCATGCCCACACCATATTAGCGGATAAAATCCTTGTCCCTTGTTTTTCAATTTCAAGCCTAGCCTCATCTTCAGAGGGATGGCAGGCTCCGAACAATGGCTGCATGATCACCGGCATGGATATGGGCTCGTGGAGTCGACGCGTCGTTTGACACGAAGCAAAGCAAATCACCGTTAGAAAGAAAAAAGACCTCAGCCAACGGTCTGTTTGAGAGTGAATAAAACTGCTCAAACTAACCCCCAGCTAATTCTTTTTGAAGTTCTTCGAATTTTTTACGAATTCGGGCCTCATCGCGCGAATCATTTTTTAACTTTAGAGCCTCGCGGTATTTTTCGAGCGCGCTTTTCTTTTGGCCTAATGCCACAAGCACGTCTCCCAAGTGTTCCCAAATGACGCCTTCATTTTTATCCAGAGCGACCGCTCGCTCAAGGACTTCCATGGCTCGCTTATACTGGCCTTTTTTGTAGTAAATCCAGCCAAGAGAGTCGAGATAGCCGCCATTGGCAGGCTGAAGTTTTAAAGCCCGCTGGATTAAAGTCTCGGCTTCGTCAAGATTGGAACCGTCTTCAGCGAACATATATCCTAAGTAATTGAGAGCGGCCGCATTATCTGGATCTTTTGCGATCAAGTCGCGAAATGCGGATTCTGCTGATTTTTTATCGCCTTTACGCTCCAAATATGCGCCACGACTGAATAATAGTTTTTTATCTCCAGCAAACTTAACCAATCCGGCCTCTATCACCGAGATGGCCTGCGCCACTTCTCCGCTCTCGCTTAAAAACTCACCCCAAACCAAATAGGTTTGAACATCACCGTCTTTGCAGGACATCTAAAGCCCCCCTCAAATCTCCATCATCACGAAGAATAAGTGCTTGCTGCTTCATGGCGTCGGCTTTGAGGGGTGATTCGCTCTGAACTCTGCCAAATCGCTGGATGGCCTCCTTACGGCGATTAGCTTTTGCGAGAGCTATTCCCGCCATAAATGCAACACGATCTGATTCAGGCAAATCGTTTTCAAGCGCGAGAATTTCACGTAGGGCCTCATCCGCGCGCTCCATTTCCCAGAGGATTATGACTTTCTGCATTCTCAGGCCAGGGACTTCCTCCGGACTATTTTCGATCATGTCGTCAATCAAACTTAGAGCGTTTGATAAGTTACCTAGCTCTTTGTACAGACCCACCATGCGCTGAACCAGGTCGGTATTGCCTGGATTGAAGCGGTAAAGCTG
>JBIJBX010000052.1:0-13858 GCA_044344995.1 Oligoflexales bacterium
TAATTTGGGTGCATTAACTCAAAAATCTTAATGGCCTCACGCTTGCCTTTGACGATGATGTCGTCAACGTCACGGATCAAAAAGCTGTCCCGTTTTTTCATTTTAACCAAAGTATTTTGGCTGATTAAACTACGTACGCCGTATTCTTTCGTGATCGATTCCAAGCGCGCGCACAAGTTCACCGCGTCACCCATGACCGTATAGGCAAACCTCTCAGAGCTTCCCATGTTGCCAACCGAAACCACACCGGTATTTAATCCGCAACCGATGTCAACGGGAGGGAAATTCTTCTTAGGAAAACTCAGGCGCAGCTCCTGTAGCTTTTCAAGCATTTGCAGCACGACACTCGCTGCGATATCAGCTTGGTCGGGGCTGTCCAAGGGTGCTCCCCAGAAAGCCATGATGGCGTCACCGATGTATTTATCCAATACTCCGCCACTTTTGAGAATGATATCAGTCATGGGCGACAGGTAGTCATTCATCAGCTCAACCAGTTTATCGGGCGGTAAGCTCTCTGAAATCGTCGTAAAATCTCTCACATCACTAAAAAACATGGTGCATTCACGTCGCTCCCCACCGAGCTTCAAACGATCCGGATCATTTAAAACCTGCTCCATGACATCCGCAGACAAATAGTGCTGGAATGCTCCTTTAACTTTCCTCCGCTCACGTTCCTCAACGAAGTACTTGTAGATGGTCACAAATACAAACATGGCCGTAACCTGAAGGTAAGGCAGTCCAATATAAACCCACGCGCCTTTGCTAAACCAAAAATATTTATCGATGTGATAGTAGACAACATACGTTGCGACCAGAAACACCGCCGAAATAAAAGCCGAAGACAACGACAACACGAGAGCAAAAATCGAGGCTAATCCAACCAGCACATAGAGCTCTGTCTTCATCACGTCTTTAGGACGCATAAAAAAACGATTGGAAATAATGTTGTCAACGATCGTCGCATGGTGCTCAACACCGTTAAAGGTCGCGTCAAAAGGATTGGCTCTCAAGTCATTCACCGCGATCGCAGTCGGACCAAGGATAAAGCTCATCCCTTTGACGGCTTGACGTTCTTTCTTTGAAAACGAATCATCATAAGCATCAGCTAATGAAACGTGGCGCAACGTCCCAGACTTGCCCAAATGATTGATAAGAACCTTACCATTGCCGACAGGATCAAGTGGAATTTCCGTGAGTTTTTTTTCGTCGTCCTCGTCAGGTAACAGGATTGATTCCACACCAATCTGGTCAAAGCTAACCACAATCTGACGATTCAGAATGTTAGCGGCCAATTTTAAGGAAAGTGATGGCAACAGTTGGCCTTCTGCCTGTTTCAATAAATTGACGTCCCGCCAAATAGCATCATCGTTATCAGAGTCATTGTTAAAAAAACCAGCGTGGGGCGAGCTTTCAGCAATCACTGGCGTATTCCCAACCACAGCCCCGAGGGACAGGTCTTCGTAATCCTTAAGTTCTCTGCCTTCGGGCAACTGAAACAAAGAAATTACTGAATCTTGGATATATTTAAGACCATCAAAGCGCCTGCTGCCAAGCGCTGCAATGGTTTCTTTTTCGCCGGGCGCGTAGAAGTAATAACCCATAACAATTTTACCGTAGTCTTTGATGGCGCTAGCGATGGTAATATCAGCCAGGCTTGCCATTCGCATTCGGGCGACAGCTTCCCATCCTTGGCGCGCCCTAAGAGGGTTTACCTTCATCTGCTCAATGACCGGAATTGCGTCTTCAAGCAAGGCCCGCTCAGGTTGGTCCCATACGACGTCAAAGCCAATCCACTCTGCCCCGTTTTTCTTTAAATTAACGAAAGCCTTCTCAAACACCCTGCGTGGAAACGGCCAACGGCCAAACTTTTGAATTGATTTCTCATCAATGGCCAAAATGCCAATCTTGCCAGAAGGCTTTAAATCCCCCCTGAGCAAAAATCGCAAGTCGACTGATTTGTTTTCGACCGAGGTAAGAAAATTGGTAACAATCCCTGAGCCTCCGCGCGCATGCACCTGCATTAATGCCCATACGGCTGCGAGATTAACCAATAAGCAGATAATGACGATCGGAACGGCCAGCTTTACGCGGCGCAAAAAGGCTTGTTTGTTTAACTGAGACTTGGCCAATGGATTTATCTAACGTCTAAAAAATAATTAAGCTTGAGGAAGGGTCTGGGACGGCCAAGGGACACCCGCAAACCACTCCAAGTCATCGGGTAGTTTATTCACTGATACAGGCATTCCCTTAAAACCCGCACCTGGAACAAAAACCATGTTTTCAACCAGCTCTCGCCCATAAATATGAACCGTGATGGCCTGGCCCTCACCAAAATGCTCAACTTTATGAATGTCAGCGTCCGGTGGCAAAACATACGCGACCGCGCCGGTGGGCAACACCACTGATCCAACTTCCCGGGCCTCATTGTCATCACATGCATAGCTTGTAACACGTACTTTGTTCTTAATGACGGCCTCTATGCCCCATGTTCCGTGCGCATGAATTGGTGTCGCCTGACCTCTGCTCCAAACCAACATCATGACCACAAAACCAAAATCTGGATCTTTGTAAAGCATATATCGGCCAGGTTCAAAGTCGCGTTTTGCAAGACGCTCCGCCATCGCCGGAACAGATTCCATCACAACTTCCTGAATCTCGTGGATCTCCGTACCCTCGATGAGCGCGGGGCGCCCCTCAGCAACAGCTGCCTGCAACACGCGCCTAATCTGGTCGATCATTTGCCTCATATTTAACTCCTGGAGTTATCCACCTAGATTACAATTAAATCTCAACTGGCACTATCTTAAAATTCAACCCATCAACAAGGCCCCGGTCAGTAATTTTCAAACTTGGAATTACCGGTAACGCTAGGAATGACAGCTGCAAAAAGGGTTCTTCAAGGGTGCAGCCGATTTTTCGAGCGTGAGCCTTTAACTCCCTCAACTTCGCCGCCACAGCGGTTGGCTCGAGATCAGTCATCAAACCACCGATGGTTAGGGCGATCGAGGTTTTTGCTCCATCTTCACCAACCACCACAATCCCACCGTCAATCGCCCGCAGTTCCTCGACCGCTGCGGCCATGAGGGCGTCCGTTGATCCCGTCACAATGATGTTGTGACAGTCGTGATTAATAGACGTCGCGATAGCACCAGACTTCAAACTAAATCCCTTAACGAGGGCGGTACACATGAAACCACGCTGATGATGCCGCTCAATGACGGCAATCTTGTTGATGTCTGATTTCGCAGGAATTTCGATTTCATTATCTTTTATGGGCAACGAGCAGATCAGTTCGTCCGTTACAATTTGCCCAGAACGCGCGCCGATCACGCGAACTTTTGCCGCATTTGTACTGCGAGTTTTGATCTTAAAGTCACCTGCAGAGATGACTGGCTGCTTTATTTTTAAATTCTTACCACTGAACCTGCCATGCTTTGATGCCTCAGGAGCATTTGACAAACATGACGCCACATCACGGCCTGAATGCCAAACATTTTCGATATTAATCCCCTGGAGAAAATCTCCCGACGCTGAAAGCGGCCTCACAAGCACCAAATCAGCGCGGTAACCGGGTGCAATCGCACCTCGATCCTCAAGTCCGTAGATTTTTGCAACGGCGAACGAAGCCGCCCTGAAGACGGCGACGGGATCTAATTTTGCCTGAAGGCCCTTATTGATGATGCAGTCAAGATGGCCAGCATCTTCGATGTCCAAGGGGTTTCGATCATCACTGCAATAGCCAAGGGTGGCAGAACTATATTGATTAAGCAGCGGCAAAAGCTCATCAGCATCCTTTGCGCAACTGCCCTCGCGGATCAGGACATGAATGCCTTTGCTGAGCTTTTCGGCGCCCTCTTGGCGTGTGGTTGACTCGTGACAAGAATGAATACCGGCAACGCCGTAGGCGTTTAAAGCTTTACCAGAGAGCCCCGGGCAATGCCCGTCGCGCTTATGGGATGAGAACAAGGCCAGTTTTGACATGACCTCTTTATCGCCACCGACAAGACCAGGCCAATTCATCATCTCAGCCAAGCCTAAGACCCTGGGGTGACCAACAAACTGCTCAAGATCTTTTGATGTCAGCAAGGCACCACTGGATTCAAGGCCGAGCTCTGGACTTGTGGACGGGACACAACTGGGAATCATCACAAAAAAATCGATCGGCTGATTTTCGGTGGACTCTAGGGCCCACTGAATTCCGTCCACACCTTTAACATTTGCGATCTCATGGGGATCCCAGATTACAGTTGTGGTGCCACGCGGTAAAACAGCCGCCGCAAACCGACTTGGAGTCATCATTGAACTTTCAACATGCACGTGGGCGTCAATAAAACCAGGCACCAGGAAACACCCAGTCCCATCAATGATGTTTTTGGCCTCGTAGCTTTCCTTAACGCCAACAATCATGCCGTCATAGATGGCAACGTCACCGTCTTGCCAACAGCCCGTAAAAACATCAAGCCACTTGGCGTTTTTAATCACAACATCAGCTAGACCGTCACCGCGCGCAATTTTTACACGCTCCTGCAGCCGAAGAATTTTTTCGGTTGGCGTCAGCAACTTATCTGAAAGGGATCCCTTGGCTTGCAAAACTATTCTTTCCGCCAGCTAACAAACTAAAATCACTATGAACTTTATCGGTCATCCATTATCACAGATTCTCTTAGCTTTTTTAAACCTATTTTTTTTCTATTTTTCCAATGGAACGCGCACAACACTTGAGCACTCAACCGATTTGAGCCTCTTGAAGCCCCATGATTTTCCCTTGCTACTCTCAAGAAACCTAGTAATACTGCACACCTACGCCGGCACTTCTTTCAATCCCCCAAAAGGAGAGATAACAACCATGAATAAGGCTCCGCAATCCGCCATCACCCCGACCCGCGCTGAAGACTACCCAGAATGGTACCAGCAGGTGATCAAGGCCGCTGATCTTGCGGAAAACTCTCCCACGCGTGGATGCATGGTCATAAAGCCCTGGGGTTACGCCATATGGGAAAATATTCAGCAAGTTTTGGATCAAAAATTCAAAGATACAGGTCACGTGAATGCTTACTTCCCACTGCTCATTCCAAAAAGTTTCCTTGAACAAGAAGCTGAGCACGTGGAAGGCTTTGCCAAAGAGTGTGCTGTGGTAACGCACCACCGACTTGAGGCTGGGCCTGACGGTAAGCTGACTCCTGCAGGGCCTTTGGAAGAGCCATTTATCATTCGCCCCACATCAGAAACCATTATCGGAGCATCCTACGCCAAATGGGTCCAAAGCTACCGTGATCTACCCATTCTCATCAATCAATGGGCCAACGTCATGCGCTGGGAGATGCGGACTCGTATGTTTCTGCGTACCGCTGAATTTCTTTGGCAAGAAGGCCACACCGCTCATGCTACGGCAGAAGAGGCCAGAATCGAAACCATGCAGATGCTTGATGTCTACGAGTGGTTTGCCCACGAGTATATGGCCATGCCAGTTATCAAAGGTGAAAAAACTCCAGGCGAGAAATTCCCAGGCGCTGTTAACACCTACACGATTGAAGCCATGATGCAAGATGGCAAAGCCCTGCAAGCTGGGACGAGTCACTTTCTTGGGCAAAATTTTGCTAAAGCCTCCGGTATAAAATTCCAAAATCAAGCCGGCCAGGAAGAGTTTGCTTGGACAACCTCTTGGGGCGTCTCGACACGACTCATTGGCGGCCTCATCATGACGCATTCAGATGACGACGGTCTCATTGTTCCTCCAAGGCTTGCGCCGAAGCACGTGGTCCTATTGCCGATTTACCGAAACGATGAAGAGAAGGCTCAGATCCTTGAATATTGTAACAAGGTCAAAAAAGAACTTGAGTCAAAAATCTACTGCTCAGGAAAAGTCAAAGTGGAGATTGACGCGCGCGACATCCGCGGCGGTGAGAAGACTTGGCAACACATCAAAAAGGGCACGCCTATCCGGGCTGAAGTTGGCCCGCGAGACATGCAAAGCGACAGCCTGTTTGTAGCTAGACGCGATCAAGGCGTGAAAGATAAGAAGCCCGTCGGTCGACAGGAGTTTATCGACACCATCACCCAAACCCTCGACAACATTCAAAAGACACTCTTTGATCGTGCCCTTGCGCTTCGCGAAACGAAAACGCAAACCATCACTGAGTTTGGTGATTTTGCAAAGTGGTTCACTCCCAAAAGCGAGGATAAGCCAGAGATACACGGAGGCTTCGCTGTAGCACATTGGAGCCCAGAAGCTGCCGCGGCAAAGGAAATCAATGACAAGCTTGCCGCCTTGAAAGTCACGGCACGCTGCATCCCGCTTGGTGATAGTCAAGTTAGCGGCAAGTGTCTCTTTACCGGCCGTCCGACCACAACCCGCGTGATCTTTGGTAAAAACTACTGAATTTAGTTATTTTGCGAGAACAGCACTCCTGCTCCCCCCTGACGAGGACGGCCTCTGCGTGGGACGGGGTTTTGTCGGGGTGCGTTTGTTAGGGTAAAATTATGGTGGCGAGTGTTTACCGCCATCTTTTTTGGAGGCCCTAATGAGCGTTAGAACGAACTTGGTGTTGATGGGACTCGTTGCCGTTTCTGTGATTGGTTGCAGATCCCGCGACGAGCAAATGAATAGCCTTCAAAAGGCGCTCGGCAATACACTTGTTCAGCCGCAAAAAATTGGTAACGCCATGGTGATTGGAGACACTGACCTCACGGGCAATCGTAACGTCGAAGGCGGCCTACCGCAATTCACTCAGACTAATTTTGCCCCAACATCTGATGTTTATCTTTCACGTAAACAATTTGTGATCTACTACAACGTGAAGGGCAAAATACCAGCCTGGACTGCTTGGCAAGTAGTGGATACAGACTTAGGACCACAGACTAGATCGAATCGTTTCCGAGGCGATGAAATATTAAATAATTTCATGCGAGCAAAGGAGCGAGTTGAGGGGGTGTCGTCGGGTGACTACGGCGGAACCTGTTTTGACCGCGGTCATCAAACAGCCTCGGCTGACCGGTCCAACTCTCTTGAAGATAATGAAGCCACTTATTTAATGAGTAATATGGCACCACAGACTGCGTTTCTTAATGAACGCATTTGGGCTGACCTTGAAAAACACACCAGACAACTTGTCGAGGAAAAAGGCGTTAAGATCCAGGTGTACGCTGGCCCAATTATGAAAGATGGCCGCGAGGGCATTGGTCCAAATAAAGACATCCAGGTCGCAGAGTCTTTTTTCAAGGTTCTTGCAATCTTCCCCAATAAGGCTGCCAAAAAACCTACAGAATACATCGCCGTCATCATGCCCAACGCCACCTCAAATGGGCTAGATCCTGTTGCAAATCACGAAGTCACCTGCAAGGAGCAAGACAAAGGCGGAACAGGACGGCTTAGCGTCAAATGGGAAGATTACCGAGTTAAACTCAAAGATATTGATGCAAAGGCGGGCGTGAAGTTTCCTGCACTCGCTGAACTTCAGAATATGTGAGCTGCCTCCGAGATGCGCAGTTTCATAATTTTTGGGGCGTGATTCGAAATCACGCCCTTTTATTTTTGTTCACGTAAGAATTGGTAGAGCCAGGCTGATTGTGAGTTGCTCTAAAGTTTTCGAGTTAAAAACACCTCAAAAGGTGACCTAGTATTATTATATAAACCATAATTAATTGCCGAACGCTCAGACAACCTCCCAGTAGCCCAAGGTTAATCGGCGTTATTTGCTCTTCTGTTAAACGACCGTCTTAATACGATCGCCCCATGGACCGATAAACCGGACAAAACCCAGTTGCACTAGTTCAGGGGAATAAATGAAACTCGAAAAGTTCTTGGGCCTACAGTCGGAATTATCGCCCGAGCTTGAAATAGAATTTGAGGATCGAACCTCGGAATGGATTAACAAAACATTTCGAGCCGGTCTGCTCGTCATTAGCGCAATCATGTGGATCTTTTGTGCTTTATATCAGTCGTTTGGCTTTGGCAATTCCATCGTAAATCTTGCAGCTTCATGCCAAGTTTTACTTGCCTACGGCTATATAACCACTTTTTTTAAAGGTTCGACGCGCAGGGTTATAAATAAATTGACTTTCGTTTTCCCAATTGCGTACATTTACGGTTTTATGCGTTTCTATGTTCCCTCTCTGCCCTCCGATTCTTTGGTATTTCAATCTCAAGGCTGGATCGTTTGGGTGATTATGCTGATCTATGCGATTGAGCGGCTAAGCCCACTACTTGCGGCAAGCACGGGTATTTTAACGAGCTTTTTATATTTCTACCTTCGATTCAAAATTCCGCAATTTGAGGACGCACCTTATATTCAAGTGGCAGCGCAGTTACTCGCGGCTAACCTAACAGGATTTTTTATCACAACAGAGTATACAGCTAACGCACGGCGTCAGTTCAAACTTGAGAAAGAGCTGGAAGCTGAGCGCTCTTCGTCCGACAAACTACTCAAAAATGTTTTGCCCGTATCAATTGTGGGTGAGTTGAAATCCAAATCTTCAACCGTCGCACATAACTATGAGAACGTGACCGTACTTTTTGCCGATCTCGTGGATTTCACGAAAACTGCTGCGACAATGAACTCACAAGCACTTGTCAAACTACTCGACGAGCTATTTTCTAGATTTGATGCGTTAGCTGAACAACATGGCGTTGAAAAGATCAAAACCATTGGTGATGCCTACATGGCTGCTGCTGGCTGTCCAGAGGCAGACTCGCAGCATGCTGTTCGGATGACTCAATTTGCTTTGGATCTTGATGGCGTGGTCCAGCGGTTCAACCGCGATTTTGCAACCGCATTTAAATTGAAGGTTGGTCTTAGTAGCGGTGCAGTCATTGGTGGGGTCATTGGGACAAAGAGAATAAGCTTTGATCTTTGGGGTGACGTTGTAAATTTGGCTAGTCGCATTGAGTCCGTTGCAGGTAGCGGAGAAGTCCTCGTAAGTGAGAGTACAGCAAAACTAGTTATGGGAGTATTCGAGCTTTCCGCCAGTCGGGTTGTGGAGCTTAAGGGGAAGGGCCCAACTCAGGTTTACTCCGTGATCAGAAATGGCAAACATTCCCAGACTTATAAAGAATCCCTGCCAGCTGCCCAAAGAACTTCAACTGAGCCACTCCAAGATGCAACTACCCAATTTGTGACTTGAAATCGTTTATAATAGACCTAGTTAGCACATTGGCGAGGATGCAAAGACCTCGCCTTTAAAAATCAATAAATTCAGCACATTATAGGTGAAGATTAAAATTGACTTCTTTACCATAATATTTTATAAATTATCAAGATATTTCTAAGAGGTTTTATGATGATTTATAATCGCTTAGACACTAACACATCAGAAACCACCGGCCGCTTGGTCCGTTGGAACCGTGCACTGTGCATCTCTGCCGTCGCCATGTTTGTTTTGGCAGGCTGCGGAGACTTCAAAAAATTTACCGCAGTTGACAGCAATAAACAGTCGAACAAACCCAATAATGCACGACCAATGACGCCTGAAGAGATCGCGGAAGCTAGGGAGGTCAACCGCCTCTATTCCCTCTATAATCCTTGGCAACTTCCGCCAAAAGAGCTTGAACAGGATGGGCTTGGTACCTGGAGAAGGAGTGACGTGGCGTTTGTGCGTCCGGGATATGAATCCTTGAAAGCCCGGATGACTCTTCTTGATAACGCTACAAGATCTGTTCGGATCCAAACGTTTATTTTTGATGGTGACGAGACAGGTCAAGCCTTCGCCAACAAGCTCATAGACCTTGCGGACAGAGGCATTGACGTGCAGTTGGTTGTTGACGACACGTCAGGTCTTTTTGAAGGCTGGCAAACTCTTTACTATTATCTGACTAGCCACGGCGTCAAAGTTAATGGCTACCGCCCAGTTTGGATGCAGATCGGAAATAACCCGAACGTATTTGTGAACATGTTTTTTGGTAACACACTGCAAGAACGCTTCGGCGATGCCCTCAGCATCGCTAAAATCGAAAATCACCGCTTCCATGAGAAAATAATGGTCGTTGATGCGGAAATCCCAGGCTACGCCATCGCCATGGTTGGTGGAACGAATCTCGGAAACGAATACTACGACATTATGAATAAGTCTGGAGAGCTCAAATGGCGTGACCAAGACATGCTCGTTCGAGGTGACGTGGTTACCGATCTCGCCCTAGCGTTTGACTCTAACGTGCTCGACATCAATGCTGTCAACAGTCAGGCATTTTTCTCCGATACAATTGAAAAACTCGTATCTGGCCAGCGTGGTTCATACGGTAGAGACCAGGCTAAAGGTGTCGAGCGACGCCCATATCCCATGCAGCAGTTTAATGAAGCACTTGCTACCAAACCAACCTTGCGTTGGCACACGGCTAATATCCGCCAAATTCATCATCGCCCGTTACATAATGAATTCAAGGCGGAAAAACGCCTCGCAAATGCCATCATGCACGCCCAAAGAGAGGTGATTATTGTTAACCCCTACGTTATCCCGTCTGAGGAACTGATGAATGCCATCATTACCTCGGCGCGACGTGGGATTAACATTAAGATTTTAACTAACTCCCTAGCTAGTGGCGACACTCCGACAGTTCAAGAGGTTGGTCGCACCTACTACAAGACGATGATTCTCGAGACCCAGCCCTCTAAACAATGGCCTTATAGTGTGCCAGTATCAATTTACGAATGGGGTGGAGATACTGTCTTTAAAAATGGTTTTTCAAACTTTCACGCTAAGTATGTCCTGGTCGATAGGCAGATGGCTTATCTTGGTTCTTTCAACCTAGACCCACGCAGTGCCGTTTGGAACAGTGAAGTACTCTATGAAACTGACGCTCCTTTGCTCGTTGCGCAATTATTGGAGCAACAGGCGCACGATAGTGGTCCTGGCTACGCGTCGCTGGTGACCAAAGAAATGGCTGAGTCATACCGGACAACCAAAACCACTTACGACACGCTGCGACGTAATGCGTTACTGTTGTTTAAAGGTTTCTTGTAAGATGGACCAATTAGCCTTACTTTATAAATCTTTCCTTACGTCTAAATAGAATGGGCTTAAAGATAGATTTATATTTCAGGCGTTGACCTTTCAAGCTAACCGTCTAAAATCACGCAGTCAAAGGAGTGACTATGGACCTCACCAACACCCAGGGCCCAGGACGCGACCGAATGCTGCGCGACGGGCTTGCCTATGACGACATCCTCATTGTGCCTCAGCACTCGACCATCCTCCCCCACGAAACAGATCTTTCGTCAAAACTAACCAGAGAGATCTTCCTTAAGACTCCATTAATTTCAGCGGCTATGGACACGGTTACTGAATCATCCACCGCCATTGCCATGGCTCAGGCGGGTGGGCTCGGTATCATCCACAAAAATCTTTCCATCGACGATCAGGCCCGGGAAGTCAAAAAAGTCAAAAAAAGCGAAAGCGGCATGGTCACTGACCCCATCTCAGTTAAACCAACTGACACGGTCGGTGACGTGATTTCGATCATGCAAAAATACCGCTTTAGCGGATTTCCAGTTGTCGATGGTGGTAAACTAGTCGGCATCGTTACAGGGCGAGATATTCGATTTGAAAAGAACACAAAACGCCCCGTACACGAGGTCATGACAGCAAAATTGGTCACAGCCCCCATTGGCACAACACCTGGTCAGGCCGTAGACATCATGCACAAGTACCGAATCGAAAAACTCCCGGTTCTTGCCGTTGACGGGCAAACACTAGCCGGTATGTTCACAATTAAAGATATCCTAAAAACTCAAGAGCATCCCCTAGCCTCCAAGGACTCCGCCGGTAGACTCCTCGTTGGAGCAGCCATCGGCGCCGGAGGAGACGCCATGGAGCGCGCAGCCGCTTTGGTTGCCGCTGGGGTTGATGTGCTAGTTATCGATACTGCGCACGGCCACAGTCAAGGGGTGCTAGACGGAGTGAAAAAAGTTCGGGATGCGTTCAAAGATCGCATCCAACTTATCGCCGGTAATGTGGCCACGGCTGAAGCTACTTTGGCATTGATTGACGCTGGTGCTGATGCTGTAAAAGTTGGTATTGGGCCTGGATCCATCTGCACCACAAGAATCGTCGCAGGCATCGGCGTGCCGCAGTTTTCCGCCGTCTTAGACTGCGCCGCGGCAGCTAGGGTCAAAGGCGTTCCAGTCATCGCAGATGGCGGGATTAAATACTCGGGGGATATCGTTAAAGCTCTAGCAGCTGGTGCAGGCTCAGTGATGATTGGAAGTCTATTCGCGGGGACGGATGAATCCCCGGGAGAACTCATCATCTATCAAGGCAAGACCTATAAATCCTACCGCGGCATGGGAAGTCTCGGCGCCATGAGCCAAGGCAGCAAAGATCGATACTTCCAAGCCAATATCAATGACCAGGGAAAATTCGTCCCAGAAGGTATTGAAGGGCGCGTGGCCTACAAAGGCCCCTTGTCACAACAGATCTACCAGCTTGTTGGCGGAATCCGTAGTGCCATGGGCTACACTGGCTCAAAGACCATCCATGATCTGCAAACCAAAACCGAGTTTGTGCGGATTTCAAATGCCGCCTTAAGGGAAAGCCACGTCCACGACGTTTACATCACCCGCGAAGCGCCAAACTACAAAACAGATCTTTAATCACAAAGGAATTAAGATGCAGCACAACAAATCCTTAGACCGACCAGTCGACCATGGGATTTTAGTGCTGGACTACGGCTCTCAATATACGCTTTTGATTACTCGCCGCCTGAGGGAAATCGGGGCTTACAGCGAAATCATCGATGGCCGCGTTACGCAGCCACCAAAAGGATTCAAAGTCAAAGGCGTCATACTCTCCGGCGGACCTGATTCCGTCTATGAGGCTGGTAGCCGAAGTCTTCCTGACTGGGTGATGGCTTTGAATGTGCCAGTCCTCGGGATTTGCTACGGTATGCAGCTTCTCGTTGAAAATGCGGGGGGCACTGTGCGGGCTGCCACAAAGCGTGAATATGGCAAAGCTGTCATGACATCAAAAAAAACCTCCTCACCCGCAGGTCAGCTCTTTGCCCCCGGAACAGTCCAGACCGTTTGGATGAGTCATGGCGATGACATTGCAAAAATCCCTGCCCCATACGAGCTTGCGGCGGAAACCGACGGCCACGTGGTGGCAGCCATCACTCACAAAACATTACCGGTCGTTGGACTGCAATATCACCCAGAAGTCGCCCACAGTGAAAAAGGTGCTGAACTCTTAAAAAGGTTCGCAAAAGACCTTTGCCAGATGCCTCTCGACTGGGACGGCAAAGCTCGAGTGGAGGCACTCTCTGCGCACATCAGGGACACAGTCGGCTCAGGCCATGTGCTCGTGGCTTGCAGCGGAGGTGTTGATTCAACCGTGACTGCCGCCTTGTTACAAAAAGCCTTGGGCCCCTCGAGGGTGACGGCCGTTTTTTGTGACACAGGCTTACTTCGTAAGAAGGAAGTTGAATGGGTTTCTGAGAAGCTCAAGCTGCTTGGCCTTAAGCACATTGAAGTTTTAAAGTCCGCACCACGATTTTTTGAAGCCCTCAAAGGCGTGACTGACCCAGAAGATAAGCGCAAACTGATCGGCCGATTATTTATTGAAGAGTTTGAATCCTACGCCAAACACCACAAAGAATTTACCCACCTAGCCCAAGGCACACTTTATCCTGATGTGATTGAGTCTGCTGGTCATGGAGCTGGGGCAAAAGTCATCAAAAGCCATCATAACGTGGGGGGCTTACCTGAAAGGCTTGCCCTAAAGCTTGTAGAGCCTTTTCGATGGCTATTCAAAGATGAGGTCAGAACCATTGGCCTGGAGCTTGGCCTTCCAGAAGAACTGATCCACAGACATCCATTCCCTGGGCCGGGACTAGCCGTGAGAATCCTGGGAGAAGTGACCCCGGACCGCGTAA
>JBIJBX010000234.1:0-3981 GCA_044344995.1 Oligoflexales bacterium
AGACAAGCCTCACTGGATTTCGCGGAGGAAAAAACACCGTCCAATCAGCTTCGCAAGCAGTGGGCAGAAATTGAGCTCGTACGGCTCGCTTACCACCTCGGACAAAGAGAGGACTTTGCGAAGGTTTTTACCGAACAATCCGCGAAAATCTTAAGCGAAACAAATCTAACCGAGCTTGGCAAAGAACGCCAAGATCTGATGGCCGCCGTAAAAGATTACCGCGACCGCATGATCCAAAACCTTTAAGTCCATTATTTAAACGAAAATAACGATCTCAGATCGTCATCACTTCTTTTTCTTTGGTAGCGAGACGATCATCCACAAGCTTCACGAAACTATCCGTATGCTTTTGGATCACATCTTCGATTTTTTTACGCTCGTCTTCAGTGATTTTTTTGTCTTTTTCCTGTTTTTTGACTTCCTCGTTCGCGTCGCGACGAATATTGCGAACTCCAACTTTAGCTTCCTCGGCAATCTTCTTGAGATTCTTGACGATCTCCTTACGGCGATCTTCCGTTAAAGCGGGAAATGGCAATCGTACAATGTTGCCATCATTGGTCGGTTGAACGCCAATGTCGGCAATCCGAATCGCTTTTTCAATCTCAGCGATCAATTTCTTCTCAAACGGAGCGATGGTGATGGTTCGGGCATCGGGAGTCGCCATGGTTGCTACTTGGTTCAAAGGAGTTGGATTGCCGTAATAGTCAACGCGTACGTTGTCGAGAACGGCCACCGAAGCTCGACCTGTGCGAACCTGCTTCAGCTCACCCTCGAAAGACTTAAGGCGCTTTTCCATATTTTGCTTACAGTTATTGGCTACATCACTCATGACTTTCTCCCTCTATCTCTGACCCTGATGACAAAATTGATTACAAATTATCGAACGATTGTTCCTGCTTTTTTGCCCAAAACAACTTGCTCTACGCAACCAGGCTCTCCCATCTTAAACACCATAATGGGTAGCTGAGCCTCCATACACAAAGTGATGGCGGTTGCGTCCATCACATCAAGTTTTTTATTCAGCACATCAAAATATGTCAACTCATCAAATTTCTTCGCGTTGGGGTTCTTCTTTGGATCACTATCGAATATCCCGTCAACCTTCGTCGCTTTCATAATGATCTCAGCGCCGATTTCCCTGGCTCGCAGAGACGCGGCCGTGTCGGTCGTAAATAGAGGATTTCCGGTTCCACCAGCAAAAATAACGATCCGCCCACTTTCAATATGCTTTACAGCTTTTCGCCTGATATAGGGCTCAGCCAGCTCTTGCATGGTGATAGCTGTCATCACTCTCGTTTGAAGATTAAATTTATTTTCCAAAATACCCTGCAGTGCGAGGCCGTTGATGATGGTAGCCAGCATCCCCATATAGTCAGCAGATGGGCGGTCCATGCCGAGCTTGGATGCAAGAGCACCCCTGAAGATATTGCCTCCGCCAATCACGATCGAGACTTGCACACCTAGACGGTGAACTTTTGCAACTTCAGCCGCGATTCTTTCCAGAGCATCGCCCTCAATACCGTAGCCCTGCTCCCCACCAAGCATCTCGCCTGAGAGTTTGAGCATGATGCGCTTATATTTAACGTCTGGATGGACTGGGATGGGAGTTGACATGGCGTGACCTCAAGAGAATTTATGTCAGCGAAATTATAAAGAAATCAATCATTCTCTACAACTAAAACCCGGCAAAAGAAAAGGCACGCCTCGTTTTACCGGGCGTGCCCTACGTGAATCTGCCAAAAAACCGGGCTTAGCGACCTAGTTGTGCAGCCACTTCTGCAGCAAAGTTTTCTTGTTTTTTCTCAATACCTTCACCAAGGGCAAAACGGATAAACTTGGTCAACTTTAGGTTTTTATCCGTCGTCTCAAGGAGCTTGGTAATGGAAACATCTGGGTTTTTAACGAACGCTTGTTCTACAAGGCATACCTCTTTGTAGAACTTATTCATTTGACCCTCAAGGATCTTCTCGATCATCGCCTCAGGCTTTTTCTCTTCGAGGAGCTTTTTGCGAGCGATATCTTTTTCTTGGGCTAGCTCAGAACCATCCACTTCTTGTCTGGTCAAATAGCGTGGAGAAGCCGCTGCCACATGCATAGCGATATCCTTACCAAGATCTGCTACGTCTTTTTTACCTTCAAGCACCACGCAAGTACCGATTCGGCCACCCATGTGAGTGTAACCAGAGATATGACCATTAGGCGCTGAAACGGTAAGGACACGGCGTAGGCGCATGTTCTCACCAATTTTTTGGATCAGACCGGCCACGGTGTCTTTCACAGTGGCACCACTTGACAACTTGAACTCAGATAGCTTTTCTACATCATTGCATTTATTTTTTAATGCAAGAGCTGCCGTCTCTCGTACCATTTTGCGAAACTCTTCATTTTTTGCGACAAAGTCAGTTTCACAGTTTACTTCCAAAACGGCTGCTTCTGTTCCAGCGTCGTTAATCAAAACTTCCACAACACCTTCGGCTGCAATTCGGTCGGCTTTTTTCGCCGCGCGACTCATACCGCGCTCACGCAACCAAACGATCGCTTTTTCCATGTCGCCCGCGTTTTCTTCGAGTGCTTTCTTGCACTCCATCATGCCGACGCCAGTTTTTTCACGAAGATCTTTCACCTGAGCTGCTGAAACTTGCACTGCCATAACCATATCCCCCGAGCAATCCACTGATTGCCACGCAATTGATTTTAAAGTTAGCGCCGGTCAAATTAAGACCGGCTCTCTCAAGATTACTCTTTGTCGAATGACTTTTTCTTGGAAACGGAAACCGCGTTGCCTTCGCCGTCAAAGAACTTTCCAGCTTTTGCAGCAGCTTCCATGGAACGGTCATCCATGTCGCCTTTGTCTCGTGACTTGGACTTGCCTTGAACACAGGCATCAGCAATGGTCGAAATGAACAACTGCAAGGACTTCATGCTGTCATCGTTGCCTGGAATTACGTAATCGATTCCGTCTGGGTTCGCGTTTGTGTCGGCTACGGCAACCACTGGGATTCCCAGCTTTGCAGCTTCTTCAAGCGCGATGGTTTCTTTGTGCGCGTCAACGACAAAGATCGCACGTGGAAGACCCGGCATATCCTTGATACCGCCAAGGTTTCTTTCAAGCTTTTCACGCTCGCGCTCAAACATCAAAACTTCTTTCTTCGGAAGTTTGTCGTAAGTGCCATCTTGGCTCATCTTTTCGATACGCTTTAAACGGTGGATGGACTGACGGATCGTGGAGAAGTTTGTCAATGTTCCACCGAGCCATCTGTGATTGATGAAGTACATGCCAGCACGTTTAGCTTCCGACGACACGAGATCACGCGCCATTCTTTTTGTACCGACAAACAAAATGTGGCCGCCGCGGCTAGTCGTACTCTCAACGAAGTTGCAAGCAGTTTGGAAAAGCTTCACAGTTTTTTGCAAATCGATGATGTGAATGCCATTGCGAGCCCCAAAGATGTAGGGCTTCATTTTCGGATTCCAACGTTTGGATTGGTGACCGTAGTGGACGCCTGCTTCGAGCAGGTCTTTCATGTTAACTGTAACCGCCATTTTTACTCCTCTTTCGAAGGTTGACCTTCAGCCGTCCATCGAGCAACTCAAGATTTTGAGTGCCACCTTCGACTTCAAGCGATCTTGTTCACAGAGTGCACAAAAACGCAGACGACTTGTTTTTTATTGGCTAAGAATCGACCACCGACCCCTCGCTGCCTCTTATTCAGAGAGCCGGAAAGATAGTCATTTGGGACGGTTATGACAAGAGTTTTTATCAAAAAAGTTGGCTCTGATAGGCCTATTTTACAGATTGAACTAAAATGGAGAGCGCCCCCGTGGCCATGTCTCGTCGTACGGTGCCTGTCATGTAGACTGCCGAGGAGTTTCTTGCCAACGCGCCGGCAAAGGCCTCTTTAAAAAAGACGGCCGTTATCGGGCCTTTAGGACCGGTCATGGGAATCTTACACTTCAGCTCACAGGCATTTAGGGCACTGA
>JBIJBX010000235.1:0-3954 GCA_044344995.1 Oligoflexales bacterium
CGGTCGTTTGCTTTTTAGAAGAATTATGAGACTCTTTGCTCCGCTGATGTAAAGAGCTAAATCCTTTAACTCAATAACTTGTCAAACTGATGCGCTCGGCTTATTTTTTTATTTTCATTCTATTGTTCATGGCGCTGCCCATGACAAGCATACAAGCAAGGCCTTCACTCGAAGAGAAGGCTACTGCCCGCTCAGCATTTTGGGGTTTGTTTGCTGACACGTATCTTGCTCTCGATTGCTTTGAACAGGGTGGCAGCGTCAACACTTGTGTCGAAAGACGCCTGTCTCAAGCTAGCCGTCATGCTGAACAAGTTGATTTTGCAGCGGCTAAAACCGGCTCGCAATTCTTGCCAAGGCTTTTAGCCGTGCAAGGGCATCTCAAAAATTCAAATAGTTTGAGTGCTAAAGAAGGTCTTCTCGCGATAAAAGCTGACCTGATCGAGTCATTCGCGGCAGCAACAGCACCAGCCGTGGTGCCGGACCTTAAGCGCGGCAGTCAGAGGTATCAGGAGCACTGCGCCTCCTGCCATGGCTCGATAGACGGATCACCCGGAGCTTTACAAAAAAAATTAAAAATAATTCCGCAACCGCTAAACGCGGCATGGCGCCAGAACATTCAATCACCTTTGGGGGTTTACGCAACCCTGATCCATGGTGTTGATGGTTCTGAGATGCTGCCGTTGGTTGAAGTTTTAGATATCGATGAACTATGGTCAATCGCATTTTATATTTCGGCTATAAACTTTAAAAATAATACAGGAAAGTCGGACCAAGAATTCTTAGACTGGGTCCAATCGCGAAGTGGTAGTTTTTCTCTCGTTGATTTGGCCCGTTCGTCTGATTTGGAATTAGCCGCGAAGATTCGAGAGCTGGGCCGTGATTGCGGCCCTTGTCTCCAGGAGCTGAGTTACTTACGTAGTGATTGGCTCGCTCAAGCCCCACGTCTGGGTGATTACGCCAAAGACGAGCGTAAAGCCAAAGAGGCGCGTGGTCTTACGATTTTGATAATATTAATTACTGTAACCTCCATTGGCTTTGGTGTGATTTTAAGCCGAAGAAGTCGAGTCAAATGATTCGGCCCTGGCGGTTTGCCAAGCGCGCGCGAAGATCTTCGGCGGCTCGTGAGAGAGTAATGCGCCATCTTCTAAATAATTAAAAATTTCACCATAGTGTTTAACCTCGAATGGTCCAAAGCGCCGCATTAGGTGCCAGGGTCTTAATTCATTGGTTGATTCGCACCCCATGGCGCCGAGAATCTCCGAAACACTTTCGAGAGTTGCGTGGTGAAAGTTTTTGACCCTAGTTTTTTTGTCCTCAACAACTAGCCCGCGAGTGAGCCAAGGATTTTGTGTCGCCACTCCGGTTGGGCATGTATTGGTGTTGCATTGTAGGGCTTGGATGCAGCCCAAAGCCATCATCATGGCCCGTGCTGAATAACAAACGTCGGCTCCCATGCATAGTTTTGAGATAATATCGAAGGCCGTTGTGATGCGTCCCGATACCCAAATTTTGACGTGTTTGCGGGCATTGATGCCCACCAAAGCATTATGCACGAAGACCAGAGACTCGTTTAAGGGGCTACCCACGTGATTTGAAAACTCCAAAGGAGCAGCGCCAGTTCCTCCCTCGCCACCATCGACGGCAATGTAGTCAGGATAAATGCCTGTCTCCACCATGGCTTTACAGATAGCTAAAAATTCCCGGCGCTTGCCAACACAAAGTTTAAAACCAACGGGCTTACCGCCGGATAGATCCCTTAGTTGCTGAATAAACCGCAGTAGGCCAATGGGTGTTGTGAAGGCTGTATGTGATGGTGGAGATAAAACGTCTTGGCCCATCGGCACCCCGCGAATGGCAGCGATTTCCGGCGTCAATTTTTTTGCTGGAAGAATGCCACCATGGCCAGGCTTGGCGCCCTGAGAAAGTTTAAGTTCGATCATTTTCACATGAGCATGATTTGCGCGCTCGCTGAATTTTTCTGGATCAAATTTTCCACTGGGCGTACGGCAGGAGAAATAACCCGTACCGATATTCCAGATAATGTCTCCACCCGGTTCTAAATGATACGGCGAAAGCCCGCCTTCGCCGGTGCAATGGGCGAATTCGCCAAGTTTTGCGCCGTGATTTAGCGCAAGAATCGCATTTTTACTCAGCGCTCCAAAACTCATAGCTGAAATATTGAAAATGGATGCGTGATAGGGTTTTTTGCAGGCCGGACCACCAACTGTAACTCTTAGAGACTTTGGATCAACGTGTTTGGGAACAAGGCTATGATTGACCCACTCGTAGCCTGTCTCATACACATTCATCTGAGTGCCAAATGGTAATGTTGCGACGTCGTTTTTGGCTCGCTGATAAATGAGGGATCGTCGTTCCCGACTAAATGGTCGTCCATCAGTATTATTTTCGATGAAGTATTGTTGGATTTCCGGCCTGATAGATTCGAGTATCCAGCGTGCCCTGCCAAGGACGGGAAAATTTCTTCGAATCGAGTGATGAGTCTGAAGCATGTCGTGAAAACCAACAGCAAGAAGGGGTGCTAGAAAGACAAAACCGTATAGGCCTGGTAGCCACACTAAGCCCAGGGCGATATTGGCGATGACGCCGCAGACGGCGAAGATAATGAAACCTTTACGCATTTTGCTGATCCTTAAGGTTTTGCCAAAATTTCGTGTAACTCACTGTTATCTAATCAGAATACAGCCTTCCCAATGTCGTGTAAATTGAGCCCCCTTGTCGGATCTGGGGTTTGTTGCTAAACCATGCATCTCACATCTGCTGGTCCCGTGGTGAAATGGATCTCATGGCACCCTCCGAAGGTGTAGTTGCAGGTTCGATTCCTGCCGGGACCGCCACCAAGTTGGCACATGATAGTCTGTACTTACTGGCTCTTCACTTCGGCTATTTGCTCGATTATCTGCTCCAAGGTAACCTAAAGAGATACGAAAAGACTTTAGGAGACGATGAAATGCCATTTAAATCCGTCATGTGTATTTTGATTTTCGCAATTCTTGGAAGTGTCAGCTGTAAACCAAGGCGTGATCAGGATTTGGCCAGACTGGCTGCGGACACTGCTGCCGTTGATCCTGCCAACCAAGACGCTGTTGGAAACGCTTTGGCGCAGACGTTTGCAGAAATTTATGCAAAGCACAAAGGTGATCTTTCGGCTGCTGCAAAAGACATTCAAGCGGATGGCCAAATAGGTCAAGAAGTGAAAAATCTTCTCCTAAAGAAAATTGAGATGTTGCGCGGCGCATCTGCGCGTAAAGATATCGATATCGACTTTTTCTTAAGCCTGGAAGATGCAGATAAAGAGCTGCAATTCATCTCCAACATCCTTGCCGATACGAAATTCAAGGAGAACGCTGATCTCGTAAAATTCGTCAAAGATAATCAGCCAATTTTTTGCGTCTATGAGTTGGCGGCGAACAATTGGGATATCGAAAGAACCTGTATTGACGTGACGCGCATCGCCGCTGAAATTTACGGTGCTGTTAAGTCGGGGGCGTTTTTCAACGATAAAAATATCATGCAAACCATCAAAGCTCGGGTGGTTTATAAAGAGCTAGTGGACTTCGATAAGATCGGCAAAGTTTGGGAAGGGAAGTCAGCCGATGAGGTGTATGCCTGGAGTAAGTCAAAGTTGGCAGGACTTCCCATTGAAAACTCCGCGATTCGCTTGGTTGGCGAGGCGATCTCCCTGCGTAATGCTTGGATTCGCGCCATGACAATTGGTGATGAGGCGGCTGCCATCCGCTACGAGGAAAAGATGCGTGATCTAAGAAATCACAGTCCCGACCAAAAGCGTGTGATCGAGTATAGTAATGTAGATAATCGAGAGAGCCTCGTGACCCGATTGATTCGAATTTACAACATGTCAGAGACCGAGCTGAAACAGCGCGTAAAAAATTATGAAGAGGCTCAAAAACCCTGGTGGGTCTTTTGGTGAGCTGA
>JBIJBX010000236.1:0-3874 GCA_044344995.1 Oligoflexales bacterium
CGCGTGGCTATCGTTAATGCCATTAGCCCGAGTAAAGACGTGGACGGCTTGTCTTTTTATAATCAAGGCCGCCTTGCTTGGAACTTACCAGCCCTGAGACCTTGCACGCCTGCAGGAGTCATGGAACTACTCAAAGCCCAGGGCATTGACTGCTCAGGAAAACACGCCGTAGTCATAGGACGGTCGGTGCTCGTGGGTCTACCGGTGCAACTGTTACTCACCCATGCCAACGCCACTGTCACCTGCATTCATAGCCGCACTAAAAATCCAGAGAGTATCGCCAAGACGGCTGATATTCTCGTAGCCGCTGCCGGAGCTAAACATCTGGTCGATAAAAACTGGATCAAACCAGGGGCTGTGGTCATTGACGTCGGGATTCACCGCACTGAAGACGGTAAACTAACAGGTGACGTGGTACCAGATGACGCCAAAGAACTTGCAAGCCACTTCACCCCTGTGCCGGGTGGTGTGGGACCTATGACCATTGCCATGCTGATGGTGAATTGCCTGTGGGCCTATGAACAATCAAGGTAACCGCGACATAACGCCACAAAAATAAAATTATTTCCTAGCGACACTGCCAGGAATTTTGCGACCAACGAGCATCACCGCAAATACTCCCGTTTCACTGTTAGCAACCGATAGTCCCAAGTGCTCAGCCGTTGGACTTAAAAGCAGGTCACGGTGCCCAGGCGACATCCACAAAAGACCTGCCACCTCTGCCAGACTCTTTCCTTCGACGCGATTTTCGCCAGCAAGATCAAAGCCATTTTTTTGCAGATTTGCTCTAACTTTTGCTAAAGCATCCATGTCGTGATGAATGGTTTTACGTACGGCTAGACCTGTAGCAGCGGCAGTTAGTTCGCCATCAACTGTAAAATTTAGAAGATTTTCGGCGCGCCTTTTTTGATTCACCCAATCAAGAAAAGCTTCCTTGTTGGCAAGACCTTGAAGGGGCAAAAGATCCGATGGATTGACTTTGGCACCACCCAAAGGAATCAACGCCCACTCCCTGGGGCCTGAGCTGAGGAATTTATTTGGTGTACAGATGACTGACGCGTAGCCTTTGCTACTGGGAAGTCTTGCTGTGAGTTCAGATTCCATCGGAACTAAAAATGAACGGCCACGCTGCTCCGGGGAAAAAATAATTTTAAGGTTATTCTTGGCGCACTGGGACATGGCTGCTTTTGGAAGGTTGAGAATTGAACTCTCAAGACTCACCGCCTCTGGCGCTGGAAATGTGACCGCCCACGCGGTTCCGTTATCACAGAGGCCGTAACTATATCCAAGTTGCTGCCCAGAGTTTGCCAGGCTTAAGGCTTTCTCCTTGATGACGGCAGCAGGAATCTTTGCGCCGTTATCCTTAGGCGATAAGATGACAGCACTCACCTGAGCATCATATAGACCGTTGCTGACCAAATCAGCTGATTGGATGGGACGTTCACAAAGAATAGAAGCTAATGTTATCGGTAGTGAGCGTTCCACGACTGAATTTTTTGCTAGATTGATTTGCGCCGCACTCGCCGAAAACGAAAAAAAGGCCGGGAGCAAGCCAAGAAGGATATTCTGTCCTCTATTGGTGATCTTGCCCACAGCCCACCTCATGCGGTGAAAAAATTACTTCATCTGCCCATCAATAAGCTTAAAGATCGTTGTCTTTTGCATATTGGAGGTACCCTCGTAGAGCTTACCGATCTTTGCATCGCGGTAAAACTTCTCGGCCGGAAATTCCTTAATGAAGCCGTAGCCACCGTAAATTTCAAGGGCCCGGGACGCAACTTCTTCTGCAACGTTTCCAGCATAGAGCTTGGCCATCGCCGCTTCTTTGACAAAGGGCATACCGGCATCTTTGAGACGAGCGGCGTTATAAACCATGAGTTTGGCCGCTTCGATTTGGGTCGCCATATCAGCTAGGTCAAACTGAACTCCTTGAAAATCCCGAAGCTCTTTACCAAATTGCTGACGCTGTCTTGCATAGGTCATGGCACCGGCGTGAGCCCCTTGGGCAAGACCAAGCATTTGGGCAGCAATACCGATTCGACCTTCGTTGAGGGTCTCAATGGAGATCTTGTAGCCTTTACCCACTTCGCCAACGACGTTTTCTTTTGGAACTTTGACGTTATCAAGAATCACTTCACAGGTGGATGAAGCGCGAATTCCAAGTTTCACTTCTTTCTTACCGACCGAAAATCCCGGCATGCCGCGCTCACAAACAAAAGCCGTAATGCCTTTGTAGCCAGCATCTGGATTCACGTTAGCAAACACGACAAAGATGTTGGCTTCTTTGGCGTTGGTAATGAAGATTTTTTTGCCTTCAAGGCGCCAGTGAGAACCCTCGTCATGAGCTCTAGCCTTCATGGCAAAAGCATCAGAACCACTGTTTGGTTCTGTCAAACAATATGAACCAACGTCTTTACTCGTTAGACGAGAAAGATATTTTTTCTTTTGCTCCGTTGTGCCCCAGCGAAGGAAAATATTATTGACGAGTGTGTTTTGCACATCACACAAAACTGAGACTGATGGATCAATTTTTGCCAACGCCTCAATCGCAAGAATCGACATGAAAAACGTGCCGCCAGCACCACCAAATTCCTCAGGAACTTCAATGCCCATCAGACCCATTTCAAACAAACCATCAATGATTGGCTTTGCCATCAGTTCTGCTTCGTCCATTTCATGGACTTTAGGCTTCACCGTTGTCGCTGCAAACTTTTCAACTTCTTTGACGAACATTTGTTCGTCATCACTTAGACGCGTGATTGGACCCAACTCCATATCGACCCCCTTCAAAGATCTAATTACGGGTGTGGACCTGTTTTATCTGTTTTTTCTGGATTTTGCACTAGTTTGGGGCGCGTAGGCCGCGCTGGACGCCCACGAAGGCTTGCAAACTTACGCACGACCGTGTCTCGAAGGCTGGCTACCTGCTCGATGGTATTATTGAAGTGAATCATGCCTATTTTATCACCAGACAATGTGCCGTGCGCCATGGCTGTGGCCAAATCCTTACACTGCTCGGCTAGACGGCCAGACTTGCGACGCAGGTCCTGATCAAGACTCCGTAGAAATCGCTCGTCTTCGGGGAAGATACTAGGAACGGAGAAAACCCTAAGATAATCCGACAAGGCCCTAACCGACGGATTCTCGCGGGCGTGGGAGAAGTTAACACCAAGCCTTGATTGAAAGCTGCCACTGGCCGACCAGTTTTCGTCCGCTGTGCCGCGGGCTTCGTATTCTGCCTTAAGCATCTCTCGCTCTTTGGCGACTTGCTGAAGATCATTGAGTAGATTTTTTTCCAGCTCTTCAAACTGCCGTTTACGAATCGCTAGATCCACAAGGTGCTTAGCCTCCAGGTCCAGTGATTCTCCACGAGCTGTACCAGAAAAACGCGCCTGTAGAAGGCGAAGCCACATCTTGCGATTTTGAAGTCCGACATATTCCGATGCTACAGATTTAACTTTAACGCCAAGCTGTTTGGCCCAATAGACCAATGCCGCATTGGCACGATCGGCCTTGGGAACTTTGCGAGAATGCTGAAAAATCTTATCCGCATCGATCGTTATCCGCGCCAGAGATTGATCCACTTCATCGCGGTCGTGCACGATTGCCCGAGCTGCCATGGGATCAGGGGCGTTAGCCGCAACCGTCATCATATCGATGATGCCCTTTTCAAGCTGCTGAAGCTGCTGATCCCAGCGTGTGACCTGACTCATAGACCAGCTCCCCTGCGCGGATAGCGATTTTTCTTTCTGCCGTAGTGATGTGCTTTTTGCTGACGATTTTGCTGATGATCTGTGGCTGATGACGAGACCGTGTTAGCAGGACCCGTGGACACCGCATCGCTCGCATCTGTATGATTCAGAGAGTAAGCTAA
>JBIJBX010000053.1:0-13420 GCA_044344995.1 Oligoflexales bacterium
CCAGACGCCTAAAAATACCCATCACCTGAATACGAGAGGTTGAAAGCGGTGTCCGCCAATAAAGAACCAGCGCAAGAAAATATTCGGCCTGGAAAACACTCCATTGAAGATAATGCTGCAGCCGTTTTGGATGGGGAATTCATCCTTGGGAATGCGCAAATCGTTTGTGGCGCTTTTTTACCAACAATTGAGAATGGCGCACTGCATATTCATTCAGGAAGAATTCGCGATATTGGCCCAACAGAATCGATTACATCGAAAAATCCGCATATTCAATTTTTTGACGCCAAGGGAGCAGCCATCATCCCCGGTATGTTCAACGCGCATACCCACTTGCCCATGGGATTTTTTCGCGGTTTGGGACGTGGTAAAGTCGACATGATCGAGTCATTCCTATTTCCTGCCGAAAAAAACCTTTCGGAAGAGCTCGTGGCTCCCCTTTCATATTCATACCTACTCGACGGTTTACGAGCTGGCGTCACATCGTTCGTTGATCACTACTACTTTAGCTCTGGAGTCGCAAAAGCACTTGAAACCTTCGGCGCACGCGGTTGGGTCGGAGAAACGATCGCGGACCTTGGCGGCGCCTTCCCGGGAGAATCAAGTTGGGACAGAGCCATTAAGCTCATTGAAAAATCAAAATACAGCTCAAGGATTAGATTTTGTATCGCGCCCCATGCGGCAGACACCGTGTCGAGCTTGATGCTAAGACGCTGCGCCGACTTTGCTAGGGCAAACAAACTTCCATTGCACATGCATCTCGCCCAAAGTGAGGGAGAGAGAAAACGCGTTGAATCTCGCGACGGATTAACTCCAGTAGCGGCCGCCCAACAAGCTGGGGCATTAGGCGAAAACTCCCTTGTCGTTCACCTCACTAGCGCAAGCGAACAAGATCTACAAATTATAAAAAACAGCGGATCAACCATCGGCTACTGCCCAACATCCACAATCTTGTATGACCGACTCGCCAAAATTAAAGCGATCAGCGACCTCGAAATCCCGATGGCTCTTGCTACAGATTGCGCCGCTAGCAACGACTCAGCTGATTGTTTGACTGAGCTGAAAATCGCGGCATTAATTGGCAAACACGAAGGAATTTCTGAGTCAAAACTTTCACCTGACCATTTGCTGGCGATGGTGACAACCATCCCCGCAAAAGTGCTAGGCGTAGGAAAAGAGTTAGGATCCCTAGAAAAAGGCAAGATTGCCGACCTAACAATATTGCCGCTTCGACTCAGCGCCTTGCCTCGAGAAAATCTTCTGGCAAACATTATTTATTCCATGGGAAGCAGGGACGTTACTCACGTGATGATTGACGGCAAATGGATTATCTGGAAAGGCCAGTTGGCAAGTTACAGTGAGCAGACCTTGCATGGTGATTATCTGACGGCCGTATCTGAAATTACAAAACGTATAAGACCCATTGCCGCGCCAAGCCGGGGTGGACATTGACCATCATCGATATTTCGCCTGTAATATCCGAAAAAATCGCAGTGTGGCCAGGTGATACACCACTGCGGCGAGATGTTCTTTGCGACATTCAATCCGGCGCCAATATCGATCTATCATCGTTTCACGGAACTGTGCATATTGGCGCCCATGCCGACGCGCCGAGACATTACTCAAAAGACGGCGTCAGTATTGAGGCCGTAGCATTAGATCCCTACATCGGTCTTTGCTACGTTCATTCGGTCACCAAGAAGAAACTCATCACATCCGAAGACTGCCGCACGCCCATCTCACTCGGAGCCAAACGGGTACTTTTTCGGACAGAGACGTTTCCTGACCCCCATAGCTTCAACCAAGACTTCTGCGCATTCGCCCCAGAAGCGCTTGAATCCTTGGGCAGAAGTGGCGTCACACTAGTTGGAATTGACACGCCCTCCGTCGACCCGTTTGACTCAAAGCAACTTCCAGCCCACCAAATCCTTATGAAATACAATATGCGAAATCTCGAAGGCCTCGTTCTATCGGCGGCGAGCGATGGTTTTTATGAGCTGATTGCTCTGCCATTAGCACTCAAGGGCTTCGATGCAAGTCCCGTTCGCGCCGTTTTGCGGAAAGCTGCCAACGCTGTGCGTTAGATAACCTGGCACCACGAGTATCGATGCCACGTCCACTTCGATCAAACTGCTGCACGTGCAGCATAGCGAATCGACCTGACATCTTACGAGCCATTGTGACGGTTCGTTGATCGCGGCACTGAAACGACACCGAATGACCTCGATCTACTTTTCGCCGAATAAAACAACCATATTTTTCACTCAGTATCCGAACCATGACCCAGTAAAGCCGATCGTAATTAGGTATAGCCGTTCGCTCTGCGACGAAAATTGAGTTTGGCCCAATCTTCCCATAAACACCTAGATCCATCACTTCCAGCTTGCCGACACCTAGCGCACTCAATTCTTCCCTAACCGTACGCTCGATTTTTACCGCAACTGGAACCCTTGCAACAGAGCTGACTGATATGTTCTCTACAAAATCTGTCTTAATCGGCGCATGGTCATCATTTTCTTGCAATTGTCTATCATCCATGTGTCCAAAAGTATTGGCGTGCATAGCCGTGCATGAATTCCCGAAATAACAGACGGTAATAAAAAGCCAATGATTAACTCGCCTCGGAATCAACATGACTCACACCCTCAAAAGCACGTTTTGATCCTTGCAAGGCAAATTCGGAGATTACCCTAATAAATATTTCCTGCTGGTCAGCGCGAAGATTCTTAAAAATCACACCATGTACTGACCCATCGACCGCTGCGTGAATCCAACGAACTTCCACCTCAATTGACTCGATCCCGTGTTTTGAAAGCATACTCATCAAACCTGGAATCCGACTCTCCAACCTAACTTGAAAAACATCGCCTCGAGCTCGTGGCAAATCAAAAAGCAAGCTAGCGCCCTGCGCAGTAAAATCTAGCAAGCAGCCCTGGCCAGCTGACGACAGAACCATCACACTGCCGGGTTCCTTGATTTGAATCCGTTCGGCACCCCTTTGAAAGCTTGTTTGCCGACGGTGCTCCTCTAACACCTCTGCAACATCGGCTGATCTCGACCTCAGAGGATCCACTTCAATTGCGTCACGTAGATCAGCGTGGTGCTTTATTTTTATAATTTTGTGAGCAAAAAGGCCTTCAGACCAGGGTAGACCTTTTATGAGCTCGTAAGTTGTAGCGCCAATCATGACACAAAACACGCGGCAAGCGGACTCAAGACGCTTTGCGAAGTTAACTCCATTGCCAACGACAGTGAATTCAATACGTTTGCCAGAACCCAGATCACCCAAATAACAGGAGGCCGTATTAAGTCCGATTCTCAAAGGATAAATTGGCGCACGTGCCCTTGCTGCCAAGAGGCTTTCTTCGAGCATCTGCTCCTGAATCCTAATTGCGCATCGAAGCGCGGTTTCCGAATGGTTGGCATCAATTTGATCGGAATCAAATCGATAGCCAAAATAGCAAAGAAGGCCGTCACCTAGAGTCTTGTCGATGACGCCACCATCCTGATGCACGATATCCGCAATACGGTTTAAAATTGTTTTCAGATTGTTGAACGCCTCACGTGGGGCCATGTTTTCAGACGATAGCGAAAAACCAACGATATCAATGAACATGAGAGTAACAACGCGCTCTCTTGGCTCTAAACTGATCTCATCCGGGCGACGCATTAAAGCATCGAGCTGCTGCGGTGAGATAGCGCCGTCCAACGCGGACCGCAGCGCTTGTGTTTTAAGTTCAACGCCTCGAATTCGTAAGGAATAAATATTGGCACCAGCAATTGTTCCGGCTAAAAGAGGCATGACATAGGGAATAATGATGTTAAAATAAGAAAAACACACTTGTGAAAATGCGAAAAAACTAAAACAAACGAGCGGCCAGACGATCCAAACCATTGCGGCTGACACGTAATATCCACAACAAACTGCCGTCATGATCATAAGAACCAAAAGAACATCACCAGCCAAAATAGGCTGAAGGTAATCCTCATTCAAAATGCTATTAAATAGGTCCACCAAGTAATGGCCCCCAGGCATCCAGCCATATGGTGATGGACGCAAGTCAACATTCCCGGTGAAATATAATGGCAGTATCAAGACTACGTCACCTGCGTCCACATGCGGACTGCTATTACCGTCTAATGCATCTTCAATAACGGGTAACAGGGACTGAATCTTACGGGCTTTAGGCGGTAAAAAATTAACAGGCATTTCACCTTGATGACCCAACGCCACTGCCCTGTTATTAATAATCAGCTGTTTATGCTTAAATGTAACTTTATCGGCTAAAAACATCGATAGATGTGGCAAAACCAAATCTTTATCAAGAATCAAAAATGGCTCGACCTTGTGTTCAGTAAAAAGTTGAAAATGACCTACATTTCGCAAAAACCAACTCAAATTAGCGGTCGGGCCATAAGCTCGCCAGCCATCCCGGATCGGCCAGTTTGGTACATGTTCGGATCGCCACTCTTTTCGAGAGCTAACGATTGTCGGATCAACGTAACTTTTAATATTATAGCGCTCATTGGCGAGATCCAACGGATGTTTAAATTGGAGTTGATCTTTGTGAACGAATGCGCCCGTAATTATTGGTACACCCGTTTTTTTTGCCGACTCCATCCAAGCTTTCGTCTGAAGATCCATGTCCTCAGCTCGGGAACTGAACAACGCATCCACTACAATCGCTTTTGGGCGCTTTTGGGCGATGGAATCAAGCACTTCAGACCATATGGACATCGAAGGCATCGGCGTGCCTATTTTAGCAAATGTCGCATCGTCGATACCAAAAACTTTCAGCTTACTGTTCATGGTGGGCGATCGGCCCAGTAGGTCTCTCAATCTGAAGTTAACTGGATCGGCAACTTTAGCGTCCAGATATTTTTCAAGACCAAGGTTCGAAATGAATAAGAATAAAATAACCCAAAAAAGAGCAACTCCGGCGATGGTCGTGGGCCGAAGACCAAAATGATTCAGCCAATGCTGCTGGTCCGACGGCTTTTGCTGCATTTCATCGTTCATGGTCTCACGCAACCCCTTGATTTTCAGATATCCCCGAAGTCTTTTTCGGCCTTCTGAGCCTTTGTCATAACCATCGAAGGTTGACACTTTGTCAAAAAGGAGAACACTCCGCAGGATTTCCGGCACCTTAGAGTCGCTCTAAACCGCCTGAATTCATTGGCTAATTCTCGATATGGATAAAACTGAAAACCTTGGCGAGGTATTTGCTACACTATTAGCATTAGATAAAACGGCTCAAATCGAGCACTTCTAGGAGGACCTATGAAAGCAGGAGTCATCGCGACCATTATCACCGCATCTTTCGTCGCGAGTTGCGCAATTAAAGTCGACGTCAAAAAAGACGCAAAAAATAGCGCGCTCAAATCAGGCCCTCAATCATCGCTCAATGCGACTGACACCAAAGATTTTTTGAAGCAGCTTGATGGCTTGCGCTCAACCGCCGCTGATTTACTTATTAAAGAGTTATCTTCAGGCGATTTCGTCGGTTCTTTCAGAAACGCCGTCCGTAAATATCGCACCTTCATCATTGAGAAATCTGCGAAATCAGTTGTTTCTTCCGATAGCTTCTATACCGATACGGCCAAGCAATGCCGCTCCAGTGGACTAAGCCTCAATGCTGACGACAACAACGAAATGCTCGGAATGATCCTGAAAACGGCCGTCCTGGCAAAAATAAGCGAAAGTGATGTCGCGAAGATCAACGCTGGACTGGCGAAAGAATTACAAGCTGTAACCCAGTTCATCACCATGGAACTTGGTGTCGATATCCAGGGCACAAGTGAGGCCAGCGAAGAAAACGGTGTGAAGACCACAAAAGGCAACGTCAAAATTAAGCTAAAACCAATCGATGGCGAAAGTGTTGACGCGCAAACCAAGAAAGATGATGAAGTACAGGTTTTAAGCTTGAGCTTCGAAAGAGCCCTTGCGGCGGATATGCTCGGCACATTTGTGGCCACGATAGATCTCGCACACGAGAAAGCTGGTCAACCAAGCGAGGCAACTGGCGCTATCACCGTTTCTCGAGTTAAGGACGGTGGTCAGTACACTCATGATGTTCAAATGTCTATGGGCGTAAAAGGTGAGACGCCATCATTCACACGCCAGATCATCGTGAAAGACAATCCAGAAAACTCGATGCAGTATGAGTTTGTTGACATCCTTAACGCTGGAAGTAGCAATGAGTCGCGCAACCCAACCGTCATAGATCTCAAAGCTGGGACTCAGTGCAAAGGGGTGCTTGCAACCCAAACCCCGGTGTCTGAAAAGCCCGATGATAAAACCTCAACAGACGTCAAAGATCCAGTTAGTCCAGAACCAACAAGACCAACACAATCGCCAACACAGTCGCCGGTTCAGAGTAAAACAAGCCCGACCCAAATGAAGTAAGATTACGACCTAAAACAAGACCCTTGATCACCTAAGGATCGGGGGTCTTGTTTTTTTTACGGCGCCAAACGCTGCCAGCGCCACGTTGAGCCATCCAGTGAAACCTTGAAACGATCATGCATCCGGCTGGGCCTACCCTGCCAAAATTCAAATTGATTAGGTTTTAAACGAAAACCACCCCAATGCGGCGGACGAGGAATCTTCGCGATATCCTTGAATTTCTCGAGGTAGCGAGCAAAGTTTTCATCGAGAAACTCTCGCGACCCAACCATCTCGCTCTGTGGTGAAGCCCAAGCGCCAATTTGGCTGTCTCTAGGCCGCGAGGCAAAGTAGACGTCCGATTCCGCAGCAATAAGCTTCTCCACGACACCACGGACGCGAATTTGGCGCTCCAAGGTTGGCCAAAAAAACTGGACAGCAGCTTTTGGATTAGCCTGCAATTCCTCACCCTTGGAACTCTGATAATTTGTGTAGAAGCAAAACCCTGATGCCGAGGCCTCCCGCAGAAGCACAATACGACTAACCGGGAAACCTTGTGCATCCATCGTGGAAAGACTCATGGCGTTGTGATCTGGGATTGCTTGAGCGCTTGCGTCTTTAAGCCATTTATCAAAAAGGGCATATGGAGATTCCGGAAGCTCGTGCTCGAGCAAGACGCCTTTTGAGAAGTCGCGACGAACATTTTCCAACGGGCTGTCCACTTTACCTCCAATATTCGCTGGGAGTTGGGCCCTCGCGAACGTTTACCCTAGGATACTAGCATCGCAGGGCGATCTTTTACAGAAAAAATAATGCCGCAGAAAATAGCTAAAACCGAGGCTTAAATCCCGCGGTTGACAAGATATTAGGGCGTCAATCTTTGGGCTAATTGAGCATCTTCGGCGTTTATGGCACCCATTTTGGAGTTGATCAATGACATTTTTTTCTTTAGTTGTTGCGTCTTGTCCTGCAGCTGCTGCTCTTTTCTAGCGATATCATCATCCTGCTTTCGAATTCGCTGCTCAAGGCCTTGAATCCTTTGTCCCAACGCCCCGCTTGATTTACTTTGCAGCCCCTTAATCACAGACTGCATTTTCTCAGCAAGACCACTATTCCCACCATCTGACACAAAGAGCCCAACAACCTGGTCGTAATTATTAGCCAAAGCCATTTTTAGCTTTGACTCATCCAATTGTAGTTGACCCGTTTTCGGATCGGTCGTTATCCCAAAATTAAACAAATTACCTTCTTGCATGACAGATTGAAGAGCACGAGTCACCTGACGCATGGATGAATCGCCCGACAGTGCTCCCGACTCACCAATTCTTGTTGAAAGTTGCTCACGCCCAAATGCCTGAATGCCGTTGTATTGCTGGACAAACGAACGAACCCGGTCTGATGCTTTCTCCTTATCAGGCCTCACTTCTAACGAGACGGCCACACCGGGAGCCGCAGAAATCCCTTTTAAACTAACTCCATCAATTAAATCAGAAACACCATTGACGGATCTTTGTATGGCGATCCCCTCGAATGACATTTCCAAATCTCGTCCATCTATTGTCCTGGTAACATCCAAAAAAGTAGTGTCAGGGTCCATGTTAATGGAGGCCTGAACCCCACTTGTTAAACTTGTAACCATCAGGGTGAATGGGTCATCTTTTTGGCCAGTGTTGACTATTGACGCCTTGACGTCGGAAACCGATGAATTGATTGCCTCAGCAACGTCAATTAAACGCGAGCCAGGCGCGATCTCAACATTGTGATCTATCCCATTTAAATTCACTGATAAAAATCCAAACCCAACCGGCGTCTCATCCTTGTCGGGGAACGCATGGGCTAAAATTCGGCTTGGCCTCGCCAGGGAATTAACCTCAAATTCGTACGTTCCTGCATTTGCTGGCCCAGTTATTTCACCTGTCAAAATATCCGCGTGGGATGATTCCACCAACATGTTGTGAAATGAACTAGGGTTTCTCATGTCGCTAACGACATCAGATAGGTCACCAAGCATCTTACCCATAGACTGCATGGATTGTTTACGCTCAACATCTAATTGGCGACGATTTCTTGCGGCATCGACCCGATGTCTTTCGGGCAAATCGACCGCTCCCGTAAAATCATCGACCGTCGGCGAGATATTGGCCTTCACGCCGTCAATTTGATTTGTGTTAGAACTAACGCGCATCAAACCACCTTCCTGGAAAGTGATTCGGCTAAAAACACAGTTTTTGAATCTGGGAATTTACAAAAAATAAAAATTTTAGGGGTTAAAATCGATCAAAACAACGGCTTACCCAAGCTTGTCGCCGACAAACGATCCACCCAAAACTTGATAGGAGCCAGTTTCTGAGCAAGGCGATTTTCTCGCTCGGGATAAAAGTAGGCCATCGTGCTTCTGATTAGATCACGCTCATATTCAGATAATCCAAATCTTTCTGCCTGGTGCAGCTCGTAGCTGTAGGCTTCTCTTTCAGCAATCCCAGTGCCGTCAAAACCTGAGATGTTTTGGAAATGAATCGCAAGAAAATTTTGACGACAATGAATTTCGATCTCATGAGCCAAGGTACTTCCAAGCAATGACCAACTGGAGAAAGCCTCTGGTCCAATATAAACAACCGAATCGGACATCACGCCGCGTTTCAAAGTTAAACCCCTGTCCTCAAGCTTTCCCGAGAAAAAAGGGCCTTTCACGTTTTTGGGAATCTGAATTCCAAACGCATTAAGAGCCGTATCGATTGCCGCTTGACCAATTTCCGGATCGCCAAACGGTAGCTCTGCTACTGTATCGCTTACATTGTTTTTTAGTTGATTGGCTCGAGCTTGTGATTCTTTAACACCAATGGAAACAACACCGACTGCAACCAAGACGAGAAGCAGCGATCCCAAAAGACTTCCAAGGAATATTCTAGCAAAAGAAATTTTACCCATTTTGAACCTCAATCCAGCAGCAGCAAAACACCAGCTCCGCAAGCCCTTTAGAGCAAAAGGGGGGCCATGTTCAAAGGCCATATAGTAGTCTGTATTTATTGGATTATTTTAGGTTCTGCGCGATTAAAACGTGTCAGAGTGTCTAAAAACCTGACACCCGCTCTAAACTTCAAAGACAAATAAATTCCTGGAAAGCCTTAGCCGGGGAGCATAGACACCGGCAGGGGCACGCCGCCCAACACCGATCACCATATTGACTTCAGCCCCGCTCGGTAGACCCAAAAGGCGTCTCACTCGCAGGGAGTCATGACCTTCCATCGGGCATGTGTCAAACCCCTGCGCCCTGATCGCCAGCATAAAATTCTCCGCCGCAAGGGCGGCCGACTTGTGCGCCCAAACCCTCAAATCAGCATGGGACTTAGGCTCACGTGGCGTTACCGCCGTCAAACCTTTGAAAGAAAAATAAATCCGCTTGAATAGGTTAAGTAACCCCAGGGGACCTCTACCGTAGGCCAGGGGCACAAGACGTTCATAGTAGGAAATTACACCTTCTGGGGCCTTCATCTGCTTGAGGCTCTCAAGAACGGCGCGGGCATTCCGACGCCAGGTGTCTGTCCGCGCAACCACCACAACTAATTCTCCTGCGGTTGCTGCGGCTGGCTGACCCAAACAATACTGCACGAGCCTCTTTTTTTTCTCAGGCGAGCGAACCCAGTAAAATTCCGTTTGCTGCAGATTGCTTGAAGTGGGGGCTATGAGCCCCATATCGATGGCACCTTGAATCACCGCCTCGGGGACCGCTACCTTTTCAAAAACCCGCACGCTTCGTCTGGAAGCTACAACTTTTTTGAACTCATCCCAGCTGCAGTCTAACGCAGGTTCGACATAAGGATTCTTCGAAATATTCTGCATGATCTCTGTGAAGTCACTATCACTCATGGGGCCTGCCTTTTAGAATTTTCAATCCACAGACGACTTTGTTTTTTTAACGCCTGAGCGCGTTCGTGAGCGAGACGAACTGGTTGCACGACGAACTGGCTTGGTCTTTCGGGCCTCGTCCTGCACTTTCAATTCGCCGTCAGCTGCGGGTTTGACGATCTCCCGCACGGCAGGAGAGACTGGTTTGACTGACTCCGGCACACGACGCGTCACATCTTTTGATGTTTTTAGCTCGTCGCCGAATTTGTCAACGATCCAAGTGCCAGCCTTTTGATGCAAGGAAAGCTCGACAAGACCCTCGCGTGCAGCATCTTGAAGCATTGCGCTAAAACCGCGATATCCGAATTGACTCTCGTCGAAACCAGGATGCATCCGGCAGATGGTGTTTTTGATCATTGCAGCACCAAGAAACTCTTTGCCCTCTCGTCGAAGCGCAGACAAAGCCTCAAACAATAAATTAAACGCCTTTTTCTTTTCTTCACCGAGGGATGACGGCAAGATGAAAGTCGCGCTGGCACCTTGTTTTGGGACCAGGTCCTCGTAATAAATAAATTCGTCGCAATTATCTCTCAAAAGAGCGGATGTACTTTCAGTCATACCAATACCAATGACATGCTTGCCAAGCTCCTTGAGCTTACTCACAAGGGGTGAAAAGTCACTGTCACCAGACACGACCACGAATGTATCGATGTGCTCTTTACTGTACGCAAGGTCCATAGCATCAACGCATAACCTGATATCCGCGCTATTTTTACCCGTTTGTGAACGCTTTGGTATTTCGATTAACTCGATCGCAGATTCGTGCATGGGAGTTGTGTAGGACGAAAAGCGATTCCAGTCTGAGTAGGCTTTCTTTACGACAATTTTGCCTTTTTCCAGCAGCCTTTTTAAAACAAACTTTATATCAAAACGCCCGGGTCGATCCTTAAAACCCAGAGCTAAATTTTCAAAATCAACGAACATCGCTATTGAGCGATTGCTCACCTGTATCGAACTCATAAAATAATTTCCTTATATTTTCTAAAAATCGTCTATATCCAAACTAGCCCATGACGATCATGCAGAGGGTTGGCAACACTGATAGTCTTCATCTCGGAGAAAAAATCCAAACTGTATTGACCACCCTCTCGACCAACGCCGCTTTGTTTCATACCACCAAAAGCAGTGTGGAGATTCCTTACAAACCAGCAATTGATCCAAACAAGTCCTGTTCTGATTTTATTAGATGCTTGGTTTGCTTTGTGAATGTCATTTGTCCAGACGGAACAACTCAAACCATACTTCGTATCATTGACCTTGGCGATCGCGTCATCAAATCCCTTAAATGTCTGTACCGTCAAAACTGGCCCGAAAATTTCCTCTTGAATCAAACGACTGTCCTGGGGAACGTTTATGATTAAAGTTGGCTCTAACCAGGCCCCACTCTTTGGCAAACCATCCGGGATTTTTCCACCGCACTCAATTTTAACCCCTGGTAATGTGCGAGCATGGTCGATATAACCCATAACTTTGTTGCGGTGCTCAACACCACAAAGTGCCCCTAGTGTTGTATCCACGTCCAACGGATCGCCGACTTTAATTTTTGCAAGCTCGGACTTGACGATCTCGATGACTTTGGGGGCGATCGATTCTTCAACTATCAGACGCGAGCCAGCCAGACATACCTGTCCTTGATTTCGCATAGCCGCACGACTAGCGACTCGCGCGGCTTTCTCCACGTCTGCGTCAGCAAAGATTATGCTCGCACCTTTGCCGCCAAGCTCAAAACTCATCTTCTTAAGGGAGGCTGCGCCACTAGCCATGATGGCTGCGCCCGTTAAGGTCTCACCAGTAAAAGATATCGCTTTTACCAGCGGGTGTTTCACGAGGGCTTCACCAGCACTAGCTGGACCATGCCCCTGAACAATATTGACAACTCCAGGCGGCACGCCTGCTGCTTGCAAAATTTCATGCAACGCATAGGCGGTCATTGGCGTCAACTCAGCTGGCTTCAACACCACGGCATTGCCCTGCGCCAACGCGGGCGCCAGTTTCCATGTGGCAAGATAGAGTGGCAAATTCCATGGAGTGATAAGCCCCACAACGCCTAGGGGCTCTCTAACCGTCGTATGGTGACTCCCATCGTCACCACGATAACTAGGACTCATCTGGTGATTACATAGATCAGCATAAAAATGAAAATTCGCGGCGGCCCTTGGTATGTCACCATTTAGTGTCTCTGAAATGGGCTTGCCTGAATCGACTGACTCAAGCTCGGCTAAGGCGTGTTTACGGAGCAAGATTTCGTCACCAATACGTCGCAAAATCGCGGCTCTCTCGCTCGCTGTTGTGCGAGCCCATGGGCCCTCGCGCCAAGCTCGATCAGCAGCGGCAACAGCGGCGGCAACTTCTGGCGCTCCTCCAAGTGAAACTTTGCAGATCAGCTCGCCGCTAGCTGGGTTCACTGTGTCAAATGTGGCGCCATTCACCGATGGGGTTAACTCCCCATTGATCAAGTGATAAGCGGTTTTATGAGTAGCTTGTGGTAAAAGAGATCTATAGGATCTGCCGGAGGCCGAGTTCTCTAAACTGGTTGTTGACGTCATTTCGTGTGCCCCTCCTTAAAAACCAAGACATGAGACGGGCGAAAATCTGTAAAAGATGTAACATGTTTTATAAGTGCTCGCCACTTAATAACCCTCTGCTTCACCAACCGTAGCGTGGTTTTTTATCAAATGAGTGTTTGGTTTGAATCTCTCGAATTGTGCCAGTTTCCGAACGCATAACGATCGAATGCGTCGCCGCGCCCCCGCCTGTGTAACGCACACCCTTAAGAAAACTGCCACCCGTAACCCCAGTTGCAATAAACATAACATTACCGCGGGCCAGATCGGTCAGACCATAAACTTGAGTTTTACTTTTAATACCCATCTTTTTAGCCCGATCCCATTCGGCATCACTTTGAAAATCAAGGGTGGCCTGCATGTCTCCGCCCATACAGCGTAGTGCCGCGGCGGCTATCACGCCTTCTGGGGCACCGCCTGAGCCAAATAACACGTCAACTCCGCTTTCATCGATCGCCGTCGCAAGCGCCGCTGAAACATCTCCGTCTCCAATCAGACGGATCCTAGCACCACTATCGCGCACCTCTTTGATAATTGCTTGGTGACGATCGCGGTCGAGTATAAT
>JBIJBX010000238.1:0-3851 GCA_044344995.1 Oligoflexales bacterium
GTGTCTCCAGTCTTCTTTGAGGTGGTGCCGACCATTGGTATGGCAAAAGTGTTTGGATCAATCCTCAAGGATTACTCCAGCGCCAAAGAATTCAAAAACGTCAAAACCGCTGCTGCTAAGACATTAGAGGCACGAGTCAACACTCGAACTGGCAAGCCACTTCAACTAGTTGACAAACTTAGTGCTAAAACGCACATCCGAAACCTCAGTCTCGAAGAGAGGCAAGAGTATGGATCCATGGTTTTAAAGATCTATTTTTCTCAGCTATTTGCTGACCACAAAACTATTTTAGATCTCAGGTCTTCGGCTTTTCATGGTATGACGGAGTGGGCTCCAAAGCCTGTATTCTACGGCTGGGCGCCCGAATTTAAAGAAGGCTTGCAAAAACTCTACTCGGGCTTTTATCAAGGCAATGACTTGTTGTTTAAAGCCGGCCTTGAAAAATTAAACCTCTCCCACGCTGATTCAATCATCCAAAGTCACTTTGGCCAAGGAAGCCAAGACGCCGTAACTTTTTCATTGGATCATTTTAAACAGTCACTTCATGCTGTTTTCATGTCATGTAAAAACAGCAAAACTAGGCTACATCCAGATTTCTTTGGTCTCGGAGTTTATCTTTTGTGTCTTTATGAAAATCTCGAAGGTCTTAACTGTCCTTTGGATGTTCGTTCAGCGTTTAACGGGGTCGTTTCCCAATGAGCAATATCACCCAAGATTCCCAATCCAAAAAATTAAAGGTGGCCATCGCTGGCGCTAGTGGGTTCGTTGGGCGTGCCTTGATTGAAAAGCTTAGGGGTGAATATGACCTGATTGCTTTAAGTCGCGGATCTACACGCACAGAAGACGGCATTGAGTGGCGTCAGTGTGATTTGTTTAACTTAAAACAAGCTGAGTATGGACTTGATGGTGCTGATATAGTCATCTACTTAGTACATTCTATGCTGCCGAGTGCCAAGCTGACCCAAGGTAGTTTTTCTGATCTTGACCTTTTGATTGCTGATAACTTCGCGAGAGCTGCTCGGAAGGCAAAGGTCCAAAGAATTATTTATCTGGGTGGCATTATTCCAGATGGGGATCTTTCACCCCACTTGGCCAGCCGTCTTGAAGTGGAAGCAGCCCTCGAAAGCCATGGTGCCCATTGTGTTGCACTGAGGGCGGGTTTAATTATTGGTAAAAATGGTTCGTCTTTTGACATCATGCGGAAGCTCGTTGAGCGCCTTCCCATGATGGTGTGCCCAGGCTGGACAAGAACAAGGAGCCAACCCGTCAGTCTCAATGACGTGGTCGAGACTATCACTAGACTGCTCAAACGCCCGGAGATTCAAAGTGGCCGCTATGATCTAGGCAGCAGAGATGTCATGACCTATATCGATATGATGCGCGAGGTGGCAAGACAGCTTGGCAAGAAGCGTCTCTTCCTGCCGATTTTCTTGTTTAGCCCCAATCTCTCACGACTTTGGGTGACCCTTGTGACTGGCGCCCCCAGAGAGCTGATTGGCCCGTTGGTGCAAAGTCTAAGGCACGAGATGGTCGCAAGGGACCTAAGTCTCATGGAAAATCTTGGGATTGAACCGCAAGGTTTTAAAACTTGCTTGGCTGAAGCATTAGAGCCATCAAATGAACCGCCCCGTGTGACCAGCAATATTTCAACACCACCCCGAGCGGTCACAAAAACACCATCTAAACCTATCGTGAACCTTGTGTGTTCAGTTCAAAGACTACCATTGATCGTAGGTCGTACTGCTGCTTGGGTGACTAAAGAATACGCCAATTGGCTCATTCAGTTTTTCAGACCACTCATATTTGTACGTCAGGACGCTGATGGGAGTCTTGCCTTCATATTAAGGCCTATCTTTGCGAGATTCGATGTGCCCCTTTTAGAGCTCACCTATGGAAAAGATCGAAGTTCAGAGCATCGTCAGATGTTTTATATTTCGGGGGGGCTTCTGCTGAGTTCGAAATTTCATCCGAGAGGCCGCTTTGAATTCAGAGAAGTTCTTAATGGTAAGTTTGTCCTCGTCGCGATTTTTGATTTTGTACCGGCATTACCTTGGTGGATCTATAAAAATACACAAGCCATCCTTCACCTATTTGTGATGGCCATGTTCCGAAGACACTTAAGATCCATGTATTTATTGGGGACACCCGACTGATTGGCTATTGATTCAGCATCTGCAGAAATCTATAGCCAGATGTACCAGCCTCTGTTCAATCAATACTCAATCAGTCGGGTGTCCCCATTATAAAAGTGAGCTCATGGGTTCGCGTAGCATTTTGCGAGTTTTGATTTCATCCATGAGCATGGACTTAAACTCACTGACACCCATGGTCTCCTGCTTATCAATCCCGTAGCGTCTGATGGTAACTTTATTTTCTTCCACTTCTTTATTTCCCACAATCAAAGTGATTGGGGTTTTTCGGACTGTGGAGTTACGAATCTTCTTATTAAAGCTATTGTCTGAGGTGTCCACTTCGACTCGGATGTAGTTTTGGTGAAGTTCGTCAGCAAGCTTTTTACAAAACGCCTCGCAGTCTTGGTTGACAGCGATAATATTGACCTGCACTGGGGATGCCCAAGTTGGGAAGGCTCCGCCGTAGTATTCGATCAGATAGCTGATGAATCGCTCGTGAGTAGACAGCGGCGCGCGGTGAATAATGACAGGCACACCTTCGCCACCACCGGCTTCGGTGTATTTGAGGTCAAAGTTCACAGGGCTTAAGAAGTCCACTTGTATAGTGGATACAGTTTCCTCTCTGCCCATGAGGTTTTTGAACTGGATGTCCACTTTCGGGCCGTAGAAAGCGGCTTCGCCTTCACCCACGTAGTAGTCGACTCCAATGTCTTTAAGGACTTTTGCTAGTAAAGCTTCTCCCTTATCCCACATGGCCGCGTCACCTTTGAACTTATGGGCGTTTTCCTTGCCACGGACTGATAGGCGGAATCGGTAAGAGGAAAGTTTAAACGTGTCGTAAAACTCTTGGTACATTTTCATGAGATTACGAAACTCTTCCTCAAACTGATCGTGACGAAGATAGATATGCGCATCATTCATGGACATGCAGCGTACGCGGATTAGGCCTGAGAGCTCGCCAGATTGTTCGTAGCGGTAACAGGTGCCGTATTCAGCAAGCCTTAGGGGGAGATCGCGGTAGCTGCGCATGCGGCTAGAGTAAATCAAATGATGATGGGGGCAGTTCATAGGCTTTAGGAAGAACCTTGTAGCTTCCTGACCCTCATCGTCTTTTACGATCATCGGGGGAAACATTGATTCTTCGTAGGCTGGTAAATGCTGGCTCTTTAAATAAAGATCCTGCTTGGCGATATTGGGAGTGGCCACGCGTTTGTAGCCATATTTAAACTCCATCTCCTCGGCGAATTTTTGGACCTCGTTTCGAATGACAGTCCCGTTTGGAAGCCAAAGGGGTAGGCCCTTGCCGACGAGATCGTCAAATTCAAAGAAGTCCAATTCTTTGCCAAGTTTTTTGTGATCAAACTCTTCGGCCATCTTGCGGCGTTTCATGAACTCGTCAAGCTCAGGCTGTTTTTCAAAACAGAGAGCATAGATACGGGTGAGCATCGGACGTTTTTCATCACCAAGCCAGTAGGCACCGGCTACGCGGTCAAGTTTAAATGCCGCACTTTGAAGTTCTCTGGTGTTTGCCACGTGTGGACCTTCGCAGAGGTCAATGAAGGTGCCATTAGTGTAAAAACTAAAGTTTTTCTCGCCGCGGCTGGAGAGATTTTTGATGTTTTCGATCTTGTAGGGCTCGTCGCGGTATTTTTTGATCGTCTCTACGGCCTCGTTTAGCTCGCAGTCGACGCGCTTAAATTCCTGACCTTGGCCAATGAT
>JBIJBX010000063.1:0-11589 GCA_044344995.1 Oligoflexales bacterium
CAGCTTCGAGCGCATCACGCTCAGTGGAAATCAATCTGGACGATACAAGCCAAGGAAAAACATCGTTCACAGTTGGAAAAGTGCAGCCTGCTGGCTTAAATCAACAACCCAAGAGCCAACGCCACACGGCACCACCCCAAAAACACTCCCAAGGCACCAACCAAGATGCACATCAATTTTTACGCTCTGCATCCGCGCGAAAACGACAAACCCACGGGCAAACACCAGCCAATTTAACGCCCTTTTATGTTGCCATGGCCCTGATCATCGCTGTCATTGCTGGCGGAGCCGCGTTAAAGCAGCACCGTAGTGCCGCCAAACAAGCACTAATGCTCAATCTGCGGACAGTGCCCGCGACAGTAAAAATAAAAATCAACGACCGCGATTACGCTGGAGGTCGGTTCCTAACGTCACCGCATAAAATTAAGCTTGATCCTGGCTTAAACAGCATCGAAATCACTCGCCCTGGTTATTACTTCCCAGATCAAAAGCTCTTCATCAAAACTGATGATGGCATGCCCAAAAAACCACCTACCGTCCGCCTTCTACCAAAAGCGACGTTCGCACCCGTTCGACTCGAATACCGTGGCAAGGAAACAATTACCGCTGTGATAAACGATGGTTTTTTCCGAACAAATCTGTCGCCAAGTCAAAACATAGAACAAGTACCAGATATTTCTGGCGGCACACCCTCGCGCCTTATTGTTCTTAACCAAGAGCGCAAGGTGTTGGTCAATTGTCAGTTTACGCCTATGGCGACCACAACAGTAAAACCTCTAATTGTAAAATTTTCTGATTCTGGCGCTTGTGAAATATTGGGGCCAGCCAAAGAGGGCAAACCGTGAGCTCGTTCAAAAAAAACCTCATACTTTTAAGTTGTAACTTGGCGGTTTGGGCTGTCAATGCCTTTACTTATTCAGGTGGTATCACACTTTTTGCAAAAAAAGGCATACCGGTCGTTATTCAAACAACACCATCCCGTACCAAGCTGAATGTCAACGGAGTCACCTGGCGCGGCCCCGGAATCACAAACGGCTGGTTACAATCCCCAGCCCGAATAAATCTAATTCCAGGACAGCATAAAATCACCCTAGAGCGCCCAGGGTACATCCCCCACTCGTTCAAAGTGCTCGTAACAGATAGCGACGCCGAAATGCGACTGAACTCGGAACTTGAGATCTCAACAGAAGCCAACAGTTCCGTGGAAATTGACGTCACGGATCAGGACTTACAAGCCGCTACATTTATCTTGGATCAGGGACTTGAGATAACAGCTCCGCCCCTTATGGCACACGACCTCACCCCAGGTATGCACATACTAGAAATTCGGCAAAGCAGCACTGACAACTCAAAGGTAAAGCCATTCCTTTGCACGTTCTCCATACCACCCGCTGGCAACGTCACTCATAAAATAACAGTGTCGAGCAAAAACGGTAGAATTCAGGCGTCAAACTGCTTACGACTGAAAAAACTTTGAACTGGCCAACTTAATTGTGCTGTAAGTCTCGTTTCAAAGAACTAACACCATACTATAAGCCACCACCAAACTACACCAACTTGTCACCGTTATTGGATGAAATCTATCCACCGCGAACTCACGCCGCCTTAGGAAAGGGAAAATGCTTCTCTCTACCCTGTTGCCTAGCCAAAATAGTCTCGTTATGCCACATCACATAGAGGGCGATATGACATCGAAGGCGGTCTTGTCGTTTAGTCGTACACCAAGTTCGTCTGATGAGGCGACAAATGTTAGCCCTAAGCATCGCGGCCGTGTGATTAAGGGAAAATAACGGATCCCATCCTCCCACTTTAAGTTCGCCTTGGCCTGCGATGCAGCCGCGGCGGCTCTTCACCTGCACATGAGTGGCATCGGGCAAATGACGCCGGATCACTTGTGGGTATTTTTTATGGGAATCTGAGGTAATAAGTAACCCGGGTGCCGATATCTTTGCCACACTTGCAAGCACGAGGTTCCAGGCAGCACTGCGATCGTCAGGGCGTCGGCCATATTTCTTGCGTGATTTTTTAGCTAACAGACCCTTGGCAGGCATGCTTGCCACGTCAAAGGAAAGAATGAGCCGACTTGGATGTTCCACTGCAAGAGGGATGGCCAGCGGTTTCATCTTGGTGTGCTCAGATGTTTCCATATCGTCAAAGTGAAGCTCTTTCACCAGGGGAAGATTCCTTAAAAGATTTTTTTGATAGTATTCGGCCACTTTGAAAAAGTAGCCGAGCCTGCGGTCCACGGTTTTTCGCGCCACGCAGGTAATGATGGCAGATCTTCGCATGGAGTTATTGGAGGCAAGTAGAGTAAATAGAAATCTATTTATGTGCCGCTTTCTCTGGCGATATTCCAGCGCAAGGGTGGCCTCTGAAAAGCTTCGATTGCATTCGCAGCAGAAAAATCTTTTTAGCCTAATTCCATCTGACGAGCGCCGAAATGAGCCTTTTGATTTGACAGGTGCGGACGTGTGGCCGGGTAGTGGCATGTGATGGGGGCAGGATATTTTTGATAATGCGACGTGTTTCATGCCCAAGAGACTTAGCGGTTATTAGGGCAAGTCCGCCACGAACTTAGTAAGTAACGAATAAGCAAAGACTAATTCAATAGAACACACGCTTGGATAGCTGTGGCTAGGAGCAATTAAGTCAGCCAGTTTATACGTGCCGCATCGCGTCAGCGATCACCATTTTTGCAGCCTTACGAGAACACAACCAAGCCGTCCCAGCCGCCAGGACTGTTAGCCAGAGGGTGTTTAAGATCCAGACGACAGGATTTAAGGCGACCGTGAGAAAAATGGGCGCCGACAAAAGTCCAGCCTTATAAGTAATGCCACTAAAATTAATGGCAAGCGAGGCTAGAATAGTGAAAATTACGCCAAAAATACAGCTGAGTAGGGCCAGGAAGACTCCTTCAAAAGCAAACATAGTGGCAATTTCACGCTGGAGAAAGCCAAAGCTGCGCAGCGAACCGATTTCTCGCGTTCTCTCCGTGACGGCCTTCATCATCGTATTTGATACTGACAAAACGCAGATGGTGACAACAATCACCATAAAGAGGTTGCGGAATGTATTTGTTATATCCATGCTTCCGCGCATGAAAGCGCCGACTTGATGCTCTTTCCAAGGGATGACGTCAAGATCAAGACCCTTATCGCGCAATTGTTTTTTGACTCGTTGGACAAATTGCGGGATCTGATTTTTATTTTTCAATCGAACTGAAATAGTAGTGACCCTGTCAGTGTCGAGCAACTTTTGCGCCAACTGTAGCGGCAAAATAACCCAATACTTATCTTGTTCGCGAAATCCACCATCAACAATTCCAACGACTTTCAAGTCAAGGGCGTTTACCTGTGCGGCCTCCGTTGACGCGCTAAGTTGAAGGGAAGGTCGTTCGCACGTGAAGGGCCGCTCGGCTGGAACATAGCCGCCCTCTCGGCGCATGATGTTCGTGATGTTGACCGAAGCCTCACAACCCATCATTTTGCCTAGACCTGTGCCAACCAGCACAGCGTTTTCCTCAGAAGATTCGTGAAATGGTTTGCCGGCTACCGTATTCCACTCCCAGAGGCTTCCTCGCATTTGGCGACCTTCTTCGACGTCAGTTGATCCGCCGACGAAGATGGCATTGTTCAAACCGTTAGAGACCATCCCTTTTACATCAAGAAATCGAACTCGGAGATCGAAATCGGGGTCGGCTTTAATGACTGCCTCAACGGCGTCCTGCTCAGGTTTCGTTAGAGCATATTCAAAGCTATCCTCGATCAGTTTGAATTGCGCATCTTTTCGTTGAATGAGAACGTCGCCTTGCATACCGCGCATGCTGTAACCTTCCTCATTGACCCTGACAAGATCAATCAGGAAACCGTCAAATAATGAAACTGCTGTGAACCCGGCGAGAATAGCCAAGCTACTTGCAAGGCTATGCCGCCAGTTACGGACGACGTTGCGCCAGGCAATCTTGGCTATTCTATTGGTGGCGGCATTTCGCAATCGGGGGCTCCTTTTGTGCAGTGCTTAACGGCAATTAACGGACCAAATTGTTGACGTTAAAGAGGCTCTCCGCATGTTTTTCACGACGGGGAAGTTTGTAGTTTAAGGTTGTGACCAGAGATTTATTCACGGCATCTGAGATGACCATTTTGCTCACAAATGGGTAGCTTTTGCCGCCTTCTTCCAGTTTGTTCTTGTACTCAAACGTGGCTCGTTTGAAAACATCGCCGCTCACGGTGAGATATTCAGCCTTAATGCCAAGTCGGTCCTTCTTGCTAACCCAGTAGCGGATTCGATCATAGGTGACATTTTTAGCCTTGGCTTTTAGATCGAGTTTCCACGTGTCTTGGCCGTCGACTTTTTCAGAGCCTGAAAAAGTGCCGTCATAGTCACGAGCATAATTTGTCGATGCGATGTCACCGTTGGACGCTTGTCCCATTAGTTTCTGGCGCGGTGAGATGGCTACAGGTTTTTTCAGTCCAGGTTTGAAGTACCAAATATTTCGATCGTTAAACAGCATAGTCTCGCCTTTGTTACGAGCTGGAGCGGTTGCTTCAGCAAAAGCATCAGCACCTTTAACTTTTAGGTCATATGAGATCTTGTTTTCACTGCTGGCGGATTTCTCGTGAACTTCCACGCCCCACGAAATGCCTTCTGATACGGCATCAGAGCCGCGCGCGCGGTCAGATGCTTGCAGTATTTCAACGGCGGTTGGGTCTTTGGCTTGCACAGTTTGTGCAAGTGTCAGCATGCCGATGAGTGCTGGGAGTAGTTTGTTAGAGAGTTTCATTTTGTGCTTCCTCCTTACGATGATTATGGTTTAGCGAGCTGCGCCGCTCACTAGATTAGCGATATTTTTCTTTACGATGCTAGCGACGGCCAACCAGGTGCTAAGCATACCAAGAACACCGACAAAAATGGCGCCAGTTAGAATGATAAGGGAGTTTGGCGCAAACATGAGGCTAATGCCACCGGCCACGCCAGGCGGATGAATCGTGATGTCTAGTTTGTTGATCGTCCACATGGTTAAAAGGCCCAAGATGGCCCCAGCGAACACTGACGCTACCGTCAAAAAAAGGCCTTCAAGTATAAAAAGTTTTCGAATGGTTTTTTGGTTGTAGCCAACGCTGCGAAACATTCCGACTTCCTGACTTCGTTCGATGGCGGTCATGGTGGCAGAATTGAAAATACTCAAGATGACAACCAGTGCGAGTACAAAACCAACAAATCCAACCATCACATAAATGAAGTGCATGGTGCCGGAGTAATAAGGGCTTAGACGTTCGTCTGTCCAGGGGAGAACCTCTAGTTCTGGCGCCGTCTTCTTGAGCTTATCCCGAAGTTTGTCCAAGGTTGGCAACAGGAATAAAGGTTCTTTTAGCCACACACTAAAATTCATAATGTGATCAGTGTTGAGGAGCATCTGCAAACGCTCAACCGGCAGTACAACAGTCGTGTTATTTGTCTCAACCAATCCAGTCGTGAACTTCATGACAAATTCGCCATCCAGGGCACTCAAAGTGCCGTCCCAAGTGCCGGCTGCTAGCTGGACGTTGGCATCTGATGCGATTAGATCTTTAGCATCTGGGGCAGCGCAGTCTGTGACCAGTACGGTTTTGTTACCTGCAACATCACGATGTAGTTTGGTTTTGCCGAGCAGTTTTGCCAGGCCCTCTGAAATGGCCACGGGGCCGATTTCGAGGGGGACGGTCCAGATAGGATCCCCTTCTCGAAGTTCTGTTATGTGCGGGTTCCAGGCCAAGAGGTTGGGATGATTTTTGACTCGTGACTCGACGCGCAGATCAACACCATCGGCGACAAATGGGAAAGTTTTGCAACCATTTCCCATTAGCCCTTGTCCGACCAAATATTTGCCGCTCATCTCAACATTACTAATCTGCGAAAGGGCCTCTTCCACCGCTTTTTGCTCGTCCGTTGTAAGAGAGAACTGGTTAGGCTTTATGCTGTACATCTCGAGGGCTTTTTTCTTGTAGATACCCATGTGACCAACATGCAGGGCATATTGGGTGTACGCGCCCAAAACTCTTTCGACACGGAATGCATAGCCCGCCGCGATCATGAATGCAGTAAATCCCGCCGCGATAGCCATGCCGGTGGCGATACTTCGGCGAATATTACGTCGAAGGTTGCGCCACGCAAGTTTGGTTAAAACCATGTTCATTAATTTGCCGACCCCTTGATTACGCCGTCGGCGATCAGGATTTTGCGCGAGACCCGGTCCATTAGTTTTTCGTCGTGGGTTGAGAACAAAAATGTCACAGCTCGTTTCTCGTTCAATTCAAGCATTAGGTCGATGATACGATGGGAGTTGACGCTATCAAGGTTGGCCGTAGGTTCATCAGCCAGCACCAAGGATGGATTTCCAGCTAGAGCTCTGGCGATGGCAACCCGCTGGCGCTGTCCGCCTGAAAGCTGATCCGGAAGATTGCGGTACAAGTGTTCGATGCCGACATCTTTGAGAGCCTGCATGACTCGCTCTTGGTGTGCTGACTTTGGAATCTCTGGATTGATGATCAGGGGCAATTCCACGTTTTCGAAAACATTTAAAACTGGAACTAGGTTGAAGGACTGAAAGATGAAGCCAATCTTCCGATTGCGCAGGTTACTTTTTGCATCGTCATCAAGAGCAGTCACTTCTACGCCGTCAACTTTGATGCTGCCCGAGTCAGGGTCATCAATACAGCCGACCATATTTAATAGGGTGCTTTTGCCGCTACCACTGGCGCCGACGACGGCCGTGAATTCACCCTTTTTAAGCTGTAAACTTACGCCGTTAAGCGCCGACACAATGGTTTCGCCCAAGCGGTAGCTCTTTTTGACGGATGTCAGTTCGATAATGGTGTCACTAATTGACATGTTGTGCCCCCGAATGAGAACCATAGTTTCTTGAACGTCATCGCCCTGCTCGGCGATGTGATACTAAAAAAAGAAATATTTTCTTCATATTAGAGACCAAAATTTTACTTGGCTTCGGGGGCTTGGGGCAATCCCTAACCTTAGAATTAGGGCGAGGATTTCTTTTTACAGATTCTATGCCAGTTATAGTGAATCAAGGCCCAGGTTAGAAAGATGGACGCAACACTGTCACTCAGCCAATGCATACCGGCCATACTCCGGGCAGCCCCCATGGTGGCTGCAAAAATAAGCACTGCGAGACCAAATATTACGCTGATGGCTCGATTTTTGGGCCAGAGGACATAACTGAAGGTTAATAAAATGGCACACGAGGCCGTGTGACCACTAGGGAAGCTGTTCAGGCCAATACCGCGAGGGCCGAGTAGTGGTAGAAATCCAGGTAGGCTCAGGTCGTGTAAGTTTTCCATGGTCAAGAGCTGCTGGCCCGTCGTGTCAAAAAATACGTGAGGTCGCAGGCGACCAATGATCCATTTGAGACTGTGGACTGTAACAATGGCAGTCAAAAAACTAGACAGCCAAATGAACTTTAAATTGTCATTACTGAAATTGCCGTATTGGGCGCCAGCTTTGCGACGATAGAGCCAAATAAAAAAACAAACGATAGCAGCGGTAACTCCAAAATCACTCGCGCCCACGGTGTCACCTTCATAAACACTGTTAGCCATAAAATCTCTAAATGCTGGCCAAGGATTTTTCCAGAGCCTTGCCACAATTGGCGCCTCCACTTGCCCGACACAAAAAAATAAGGTTGCACCGATGACTATCAGTAGCAGAGGAGCAATCAGAGGGTGCTTCTTCATCAGAAATCCTGACGAATGCCGGCTGTCACGGCACTGCTGGCCACGCCCCGGAGATCTGACTCGGGCTTACCTTGCGAGGCGTAGGCCGAGACGAGTAGGGTGGATGCTGACCAGAAGCCGTACTCGAGGCTACCGTAGATTGTTGAGCTGCCATCTGCAAGGGATCGTAACATCCGGCCATACAGTGTGAGATCCTTAAATTCGAACGCATCTGGAACGCGCATTGATATGAGGGCAAAGCTTCGCCCACGGTACTCAAGGCCGGGCTTCAATATACGCTGCAAATTTTGGGTGTAATCTGCCACTTGAAGGGGCGAGCTAAGATTAAGGGCTAGAACCGAACGTTCATTTTCCTCTTTCGTCCAGCCCGCGTCGTTTGCGATGTATTCAAATCTTAAGTCACTGCCGCCTTCAAAGCTGTAGCGAGCTCCTGCCACGGCAAGGGTGTACACTTTATCACTTGCGAGCTTTGACTGACGGAGTTGCACAACATCTTGTGTCGGAGCTAAGGGTGACTTCTCGAATACGGGATACCAAGCCTCGGAATTTTTTTGGTGCGCCGCATCCGCATAAAAACTGAGACCGTCCAACACGACAATGTTGAAGTACTCGCCAATCCAGGAGTCACCCGTTTCGGGAGAGCCAAAAACAACCCCGAAATAATCTGCTCCATCATTCCAGCTCAGTTCGTGTTTCATGAGTGCGCGGGTTTGGAAGGTCTCTCCAGCGCGAAAATCACTGAGGTCCTTTGCTTTCTCTGTCTCACTCATCAAGACTGTGTTGAGATTTTTTTTCCACGTGATGTTGACGCGCGCTAACTGTCGGCCTTCTACGGTATAAAGAAGTCCCTTGCCGTCGAGGTTTTCGTGAAAAATTCGATTGCTGGGGCTCAGAGATTCAGCGGCTCCCCATTGATAGTTTTGCAGACCAAAACTCACCTGAACTTTATCGGATGCGGTCAATACGCCGTAGGATTCGATCCATCGCCCAGAGGATTTCGGATGTTCGGTGGTGTCTTTGCCGCCGACGCGGGATTTTGAAACGACCATTTTTAATTGCGGTCTGGCGATAATTTTCAAAACGCCACTGGTGGCTCTAATGTCAGGTCTCAAGTCGATGCCAACGGATTGGGTGTCGAGCTGCAGCACCGTGTTATCGGGATTGGCAGGTGAATCGTCGACCGTCTGCAGCAGGGACCCATAAGTAAACCAGCTCATGGAACTACGCACATTAAGGGGTTGGTTGTCGGCAGAGGCCACGCCAGAAAAACATACAAGTACCTGAAATAATGCAATAAAATAGACATTTCCCAAGCGTTTCAATCGTATTGAAGCCATTGTATTTGCCTTTCAACTTAGCGACAGCCAAGCCCATCCGTCATCTTTGTCTAACGCCCCGATCTTTAGTCAAAAATTTACCATGAAGAGGACGCCAGCGCATGGTATTTTTGGGGGTATTTGCCTCAAGGCTCTTGGTTGGAATTTCTGCAGCGAGATAAGCCGACACCTTCTAAACACAGCTGCGTAAATGGATACAACTTTCTGTGACCCTTGTTTTTACATGTGGCGACCCACTTAGTATAAATATCGAAGCATTTTTGCGAGCCGTTGTGCCGTCCATGTCGCGGCATAGCGCAGTACTGGGGATCGGTAGTTTATGGCAGCTTGAACATCAGGCAGCTGCCCTTGGCCTACAAATCCCAAAGTTCAAAGTCATTAGTACGGTTGATCAGGCGAGTGGGCCGGGTGTGTTTTGGATGGACTCTTCGCCAGATGGCCCAAGAGCAGATGCTCGGGAGTTAAGTGATCTTGAGCGCGGAAAAATGGCCGTTCAGGCTCTCTCGGCAGTACCGCGCACCGCGAAAAGCCGATTGGCCGTCCTGACTGCTCCCATCAACAAATACACAGCGGCGAAAGCGGGCTTCAAATATCCCGGGCAAACCGAGTTTTTTGAGGATTTATGGTCTTCAAAAGCTGTCATGATGTTGGCAGGTCCGAGCTTGCGCGTGGCTCTTGCTACCAATCATTTAGCACTTCGACAGGTTCCGGAAAATTTAACGTCAGAATTACTAACTAAAAAAATTAAAATTATAAATCAATCGATGCTAAAGTTATGGCCCATGAAAAACCCACGGATCGCTGTTTGTGGATTAAATCCACATTGCAGTGACAGTGGACTGTTTGGCGATGAGGAAGAGCGCGTGATCGCGCCAGCCGTCCTTGCAAGTGGACAAGAGGGAGTGAACGTCACGGGTCCCTTACCCGCTGATACTGTCTTCTACCGGGCCATGCGTGGTGAATTTGATGCGGTGCTGGCCATGTATCACGACCAAGGGCTAGGACCATTGAAAACGGTTCATTTTGATGAGGCTGTTAACGTTTCCCTTGGCTTGCCGCATCTTCGTGTCTCGCCTGACCACGGACCGGCAGCCGATCAGTTTTTAACGGGTAAGGCAAGTATGCGAAGCTTTGATGCGGCACTAAAACTTTGTGATAGATGGTTGGGTGGTGGACATGGAGCATGATTACATCCAGGTAAAAGGTGCTTGCGAGCACAACCTTAAAAATATCGATATCAATATTAAACGCGGTTCCATAACTGTGATCACCGGCGTGAGTGGCAGTGGAAAGAGCTCACTCGCCTTTGATACGGTTTTGGCTGAGAGCCAAAGGCGTTTTTTTTACACGTTATCGCACTACAGTCGTCAATTCCTCGACCTTGGGACGAGGCCTCTCGTTAAGTCGGTCACAGGTCTGAGTCCAGCTATTGCGCTGGCGCAAAATGAAACGGCTGTCAGTCGTCGAGCTACATTAGGATCCTTGACAGATGTGTCGGAGCTTTTGGCTGTCATGTATGCGCGATTTGGCGAGCAACTCTGCCCGCGACACAAGCGTCCAACCGCGGCTATGTCAAAAGAAGATATTGTTAGCCATATTCTCAAAGCTGCGGCCGGCGAAAGTATCGCGCTATTAATGCCGCTTGCAGAGTCAAAGAAAGGTGTTTTTCGCAAAGAGCTCACAGCTTACTCCGCCCGTGGTTACACAAAGGCCTACATTGATGGCAAGGTTCGTGAACTTGAGCCTCTGCCAGAGCTTGCCCGGGAAGAGAAACACACCATAAAGGTTTTGATTGATCTCTTGAAAGTCAAAACCGAGAGCCCAGAGCGCTTAACCCGTGCGGTTCAGGGTGTGATTGATCTGTCAGGTGGATATGGCGAATGGGTTTTTGTTGACGGAAAAGGCCGATGGGATATTGATAATCGCCAAGTTTTTTCAACTAAGTCTGGATGCCCCGAGTGTGGTTTTTCCTGGCCGAAACTGGATTCGCGCTATTTTAACCCAAACTCACTCGGTCGCTGTCTGGAGTGTGATGGTTATGGCGTACTGGACGTTGATGAAGACGTACAGGATGAAGATGATGATAGTGATTTGGCCGTTGCGGAGACCGTTTGCGAATCTTGCGATGGGACTGGAGTACAAATCGATGCCGCTGCTGTTCAGCTTGCGGGAAGACCAATTCACGAGCTTCTTAAGATGCCAGTTACAGAATTGGTACAGTTTTTATCCGATAAAAAGCAATTTGGTGTTCTGCAGGCAAACCCCGCCTTCGACCGTGTCTATAGTGAGGTTTTGTCGTCGCTTGGGCGTTTGGATGAGATGAAATTGGGCTACTTGAGTTTGGCGCGACGAGTGCGCAGTTTGTCTGGGGGTGAATCTCAACGAGTGAAGCTTTCAGGTATTTTGAGTGAGAATCTTCGGGGAATTTTATACGTGCTTGACGAGCCGAGTCAGGGTCTCCACCACACGGAGCTTGCTTCGATGATTTCTCACCTAAAATCATTGCGAGACCAGGGCAATAC
>JBIJBX010000240.1:0-3809 GCA_044344995.1 Oligoflexales bacterium
CTCATGAGTGATTGTCTGAAAAAGGCAAAAAAATTGCTCAAGTAATCTTTGATCCGGTAATCTAGCGAAAAATTTTATAGGGATGGCCATCCATAAGTTGGTTTTTAACCCTAAGCAATAAAACTGTAAATTAGGTTAATTTAACGAAGCGCCTAAAAGGGGGCTAAAATTTTAGCGCGTGGGTTTCTGGACCAAAGGGTTTTGGGGCTGGTATGCTCATATACAAGCTAAATTACTTAGTAAATACAGCTCCATACAATTCGGCTTAAGTTTGGGAAAAAATTGCCGATAAGTTGGTTTGGACTAAACGGCTTTTGCGCTTTTGGAGGTTTTTACAATGAAGGACGGAAAACCCGGCACCGACATCAGGAAAAAACACAACGAGCAGCTCATTCGAAGAATGAAGTCAGGCGAGCCACTTTGGAGCTATGACAGCAAGGCGAGCTGGTTTCCACCACGTCCAATTATTGAGAAGGACCCTGAGGCGATCAAGCGTTTGTATCAGGACGCCTCCAGTACCGGTTCGTCTTATACCGATCCGACAGTTAGACACATCGAGCGTCGTCTAAAACTTGTCAGTATCGACACAGAAAAGAAAACACCAGAAAAAGTCGGCTAATAACGCCGAGGTGGATCAACAGAAAATTAGATTAGTAAACCCAGTAAACCGCAAGGTCAGCTGCGGGTAGCCAGCGCGTGGCATTGATTGGCTTATCATCCAAATCGCGCCCACTCAAAATTGAGTACTGTGGTCCGGCTCCAAGGCGAAGGTTTAGCCCATCGGCGACCCAATGCTGGGCTAGCGTTATGCGCGCTGAAAAAGTGTCCAGCGACTCGAGACGAGTTCTTTCTAGGCGGGTTGACAGCAGTATTCGCTCGCCTGGGCCGCGTTCCCACTCAGCGGTCACCTGAAATCGATCCTCTGTTAGTCCAGCCAAGGATTGAAATTGCATGGTCTTACTCGCGATTTCATACTGACGGTCTGGGTGATCCAAGTCCTCTTTGTGGCGGTTTAGCTCAGTCAGGCCATACTCGCTTAATACGGCTTCTGTTTCACCAATTCCACTAGCCCAAAAGCTATGAATGACCAGGTGTTTGGAAACTCGGTTACTCCATGAGATCGACGGGCGCAAAACCTTGGCATCGAGGATTTCAAAGTGCTTACTGACGTCACCCCACCACAAGTTTTTCCGTGACAGATGGACATACTTCAGACCTACCGCCCAATCGTCTTCGCCAAACTTGGGTACTTGCCATTTGATGTGAAGCGTCTTTGCGCCTATGGCTAAGGCGGCAGGATCAATGCCTAAGGCTACGCTTGAGCCAAGCCCAGTTTCCACTATTGAACCAATGGAGAAACTTCTGGCAGGCAAAACATTGGCTGTCCACTCTTCTGCAATGCTAAAAGAGGCAGGAGCTGCATCCGGAAGTGGCGGGTTTGTTGCTGCTAACTCCTGCGCCGTAATTGAGCTAGGATTGTTTGAGAAAAGAAAAACGCTCAAGGCAACTGCCGTGGGCGGGTTCTTGAATCTCCGAAAGATTGCTGCCATCGATCCAATCCTTAACTAAAATATTGCAGTCTCTAAAGCCTTGCGCGAGAGATTACTCTTAGTGACTCCCAAAATCGCTACAACGAGGATACTACCAACCTGCTATTGATTTTATTGGGTATTGGAAGCGAATACAAAACGCCAGCTAACCCACGATAACGAAAAGTATTTTACCATATTTTTTCATTTATGGATAATTTTGCTAAAGATATTATTGGGCTGGACGACAACCCCTAGGTGGCCCGTGAAGGCTCGCAGAAATGCGACACACAGGCATTATTACTTAGAGGAGACTAGCATATGAAGACTTTTCGTCTGTTTTTTGCCCTAACTTTGACGGCGCTTCTTTGTCAGTCCTGCGTGACTGTCCAGTCTAAGCGTTCCGTAGCGAAGAAAAAGAAGATCCCCGCTCAAACGTCAGAGAGCTATGCTCTCATGGAAGACTGGGACAAGGTTGATCCTGAGGTTCTTAAACGCGGCAACAAGGCTAGGGGTCTTTCAGAGTACTGACGTTAAGCCGTCGCAATAAACCCCAGCAAATATACTCTCAGGTGAGAGCGTAAATTCCAGAATATTTTTTGCCAAGATAGCTCATATATGACTGGCTAGAGAGATGCTCTCCCGTCGCGTGCTTTATTACCTCATCGGGACTTAGCATGGCACCCCAGCAGTGTAATTTATTGTTAAGCCAATGGCGAAGGCTTGAGAATTCACCTCTGGCGAATTCGTCTTCCATTCCGGGTAAATCTTTTTTGGCAGCATCATAGAGCTGTGCACTTAAGATGTTACCGATAGTGTAGCCTTGGAATGAGCCTCCAAACGGCCCAGAGAACCAATGGACGTCTTGAATACAGCCATCTTTAAGATTGGGGACTGTGACACCAAGGTCAGACTTGTAACGAGCGTTCCACGCGTCGGGTAGTTCTTTGACGGTGAGTTTTCCCTCAAGGACTTGGCACTCAAGATCAAAACGAATCATGACGTGTAGATTGTAAGTCAATTCATCTGCGTCAACTCGGATGAGCCCAGGTTCAACTTTGTTGATGGCTTTTAAGAAAGCAGATTGATCGACTGACTTAAATGACGGAAATTCTTTTTGAAGGATTGGATAAAAATAATCCCAGAAAGGCTTGCCGCGGCCCACGCGGTTTTCCCATAGCCTTGACTGGCTTTCATGAACGCCACTAGATACGCCGTTGCCAAGAATATTGCCGTCTAACCTTTCCGAAATTCCCAATTCGTAGAGGGCATGGCCCACTTCATGAATGACGCTAAACAGACAGTCTGTCATGTCATCCCGGCGGGCTCTGGTTGTTATTCTGATGTCACCGCCAGAAAGTCTTGTCATAAAAGGATGGGGAGATAGATCGATGCGACCTCGTTTGAAGTCATAGCCAAGTTTTTCTGCGACGAGTTTGCAGAATTTTAACTGAGAGGCTTCGTCAAAGTCACCATCAAGGCAGCGACTGTCCACTTGCTTGGCCCCTTTAACTTTTTGCACCAGGGGAACCAGCTCTGAGCGTAGATCTTTAAACATAACTTGGACTGAGTTCACCGATGAGCCTTGGTCACTAAATTGAATGAGGGCATCCATAGGGTGATCAAGTTCGGGGAAGCAACCTGAAAATCTTTGGCTCAAAGTAACTGATTTTTCCAGAAGGGGCTGGAGTGTTGCAAAATCGTTTTTCGGCCTGGCCACAGCCCAGGCGCTATACATCTTAGCATAGTGCTCTGCCATGGCTGCACTTAAGTCTGATGGTACGCGCGCTTCAAGATCTCTAATACGCTTGGCCTCACGGACAAAGCTAGCATCTTGGTTATCGCGGGGCTCTGAATTAGCCCATTTAAGGGCCTCATCAATTAATTTACCAGTTTCCGGTGCGACTAAAATATCATGGGAAAAGTTAGCCAGTGTTGCTAGTTGCCTTCCGCGCTGGTCTGAACCAACTTGTGGCATCATGGTGGCTTGGTCCCAGTAGAGGATACTGGCTGCAAGTTTTAGGTCCGTGTAGTTTTCCAGCCTTTTTTTGAGCGCGGAGATGTCGGGTCTTGTCATCAAATGCATCCCTATGTTGATTAGCCAATATGCGTAAGTCCACCGAGGTAGGGCTGCAAGCACTTAGGTATGGTTATTCGGCCGTCTTTTTGCTGGTGAACTTCAAGTAATGAAATCAAGACGCGGGGGCTAGCAATCGCTGTGTTGTTAAGTGTGTGACAAACACGAACCTGCCCGTCTTTGCCCTTGTAGCGGAGTTTTAG
>JBIJBX010000241.1:0-3795 GCA_044344995.1 Oligoflexales bacterium
CAGACAATATCAATCTCTTGACAAATATTGACGATAAAAATTCACATGCCGGTTTCGCAAGAGCCTTAGAAACAGCAAATCCGAATGCCGAAGTTCGACTAAAAAATCCTGGTGAAATCGCTAGTGGTCAAGCGCGCAAAACATTGACAGCTCCAGCCGTTAAAAGCCGCTCGATCGCTAACAACCGTGGTTCAAACATAAACATTGCCATAGGTGAAGACGGGCCCGTAGATCTAAAATCCTCGAAGTCTGAAGATGATATTACGAAAATTCTTAGGGACCGACTGCGCAATCTGCCTCCTGGATAACAAACGAACTGCAAACACGGGGGATCAAATGGCCCATAAGAAAATACTTTTAAAAAGGCAGCTTGCGGGATTAATCCTGATGGGATTAATTTTTGCGTCTGCCGTGATTTTTTTAAGCCATGCCGCTCTTGCTGACACCGCTCTACCAAAGCTTCAGGTTAACCTCAGCCAATCAGACGATCCAAATGCGGTCGTTCCAGCGATTAAAATTGTTAGTATCTTGACTGTCCTGAGCGTCGCCCCAGCGATTTTGCTGATGATGACCTCTTTTACAAGAATCCTCGTCGTTCTAAGTTTTTTAAAGCAAGCTATTGGCACAAACACCATGCCACCTAATCAGGTGGTACTAGGACTAGCCCTATTTCTGACGATGTTTACCATGGCCCCAGTTTGGGGGCCGATTAACGACCGTGTTATCACACCACTAAGTCAAAATGCGATCTCGCAGGACCAAGCGCTCGCAGAGATTTCGAAACCTGTTCGTAAATTTATGCTAGCCGAAACTAGAGAGTCTGATCTTGGCCTGTTTCTTAATCTTTCAAAACTAGGAAAGCCTGCCACCCCAAACGACATTCCAATGAGTGTTCTAATTCCATCATTCATGATTAGTGAATTGAAGACAGCTTTTCAAATCGGATTCTTAATCTACATTCCCTTTCTCATCATCGACATGGTCGTCTCAGCGATATTAATGGCAATGGGTATGATGATGCTTCCACCAACTGTGGTTTCTCTGCCTTTTAAATTGGTTTTATTTGTTTTGGTTGATGGTTGGTCGCTAATCGTAGGGGCACTTGTAAAAAGCTTCCACACATACTCGTAGGAGGAAACCACTTATGACAGAGCAAACGGTCATAGACTTAGGTTTGAGTGCGATTTGGGTGGCAGCACTCATTTCGGCTCCCGCGTTGTTGGCAATTCTCGTCACCGGGTTGATCGTTTCTGTTTTACAGGCCGCAACTCAGATCAATGAGCAAACATTAACATTCATCCCGAAAATTCTCGTGATGACCGTAGCACTTGCTATTACTGGCCCTTGGATCCTGGAAACGTTCATTCACTTCACTGTTGGAATTTTCAACAAGATTCCATTGGTAGCTCGCTGAGTGGAGGAAGTAGATCTTGTTTGCAATCGACTCGACACAAATACTGACCGCAGCTGCGATTTTTTTCCGCATCTCATGCATTGTCGCGTTACTGCCATTATTTGGGGACAGTAATGTGCCTGTGCGAGTTCGCATTCTGCTGTCAGTTGCTCTAACGGTCGGCGTCTACCCCATCCTGCCGCCTGCGGTGATGACAGGTGTATCACTTGCTATCAACGACGTGGGTGCTTTAAGTGTCTTGATGGCAAAGGAGCTGCTGATCGGCCTGGTGCTTGGTTATACAGCGAAACTAGCTTTTGACGGCGTCATTATGGCTGCGAATATGGTCGGACTGCAGATGGGCTTTAATACTGCAAGTGTTTTCATGCCCGACGCAGATGACACTACAAATGGCTTTACAGCTCTGCATCGCATGCTTGTCGTTCTTATATTTCTCGCGCTTAACTTACATCATGTCTATATAAAATCCGTCTTTGATTCATTCAAACTAATCCCACTTGGCCAGGCACAAGTTCCGGGGACACTGAATTCCCATCTTTTGGTGGTTTCGGCTGGAATATTCGCGACTGCTGTGCAATTAGCCGCGCCACTTTTGGTCGGACTCCTATTCTCAACGGCGGCGCTGGGCCTAATTAACCGTGCTGTCCCCCAAGCAAATGTCTTCGTCATGAGCTTTCCCGCAAACTTTTTTGTTGGTCTATTTTTGTACATGGCACTCATACCATTGCTCCCAGGGTGGTTATCAGTTCATTTTGAGGCGAGTCAGCAACATATTTTAACCGCTCTTAGTCTAATTGGACGCTAAGGAGATTGATCGATGGCCGAGGGCGACAAGGATATCGATAATGAAGATAAGACCGAAGAAGCGTCGGTTGAACGTCGCGAGGATTTTCGCGAACAAGGTAGCGTTGCTCACAGTCACGAATTAAGTCAAGTCGCTGGTTTGGCGGCGATCGCCCTATTTATCTCATGGTATGCGCCACAGGTAGTTACGCGCAGCGAGGAAATCCTGGTCAAAAACTTCCAGGCTATTGAACATTTTAGGGTCAGTGAGAAAAATATTCTGAGCTACCTCGGTTCTCAATGGGTGGACATACTCCAAATCATACTGCCTTTTTTTGCCGTAGCATCCCTTGCAGGTTGTTTAACGTCCCTGTTGCAAACCCAATTTAACTGGTCTTGGAAAAAGCTGGAGCCGGACTGGTCAAAGCTAAATCCCATCACCGGTATTGGTCGCCTTTTTTCAAAAGAGATGCTCGTCGGTCTTCTCAGGACTATCGCTAAGCTGCTTGCTGTTTCTATCATCGCTTGGCTGGTTTTGGCGGGAGAATGGCATAAAGTTCCTGCGTTAATTAACGCTAATTTTGCGTTGTCATGGATGTACTGGAATGAGATCACGACTCAGCTACTCTGGGGAGTAGTTGGGCTTATGCTGTTTGTCGGTGCAGGTGATTTTATCTATTCATTTATCCAGCTTGAAAACAAAATGAAGATGACCAAGCAGGAGGTCAAAGAAGAAATCAAACAGCGCGAATCTGATCCACATGTAAAAGCAAAACTTAGGCGCATGGCGCGAGAGATCGCAAACCGAAAAACAGTGGAAAACACAAGAAAAGCGACGGTTCTTATCACGAACCCAACCCACTATTCTATTGCTATTCGTTATGAGATGGGCATGCCAGCTCCGCTTGTGGTTGCGAAAGGCGCAGACTTCCTCGCCTTGAAAATGCGAGAAACCGCAAAAGAACTTGATATCCCAATTGTTGAGAACAAGCCCTTAGCGCGGGCAATTTTCGCATCGGTTAAAGAGGGCGAAGAGATTCCGGTAGGCATGTACCAGGCCATAAGTGAAATCATTAAGTTTGTTTTCAAGCTTAAGGGCATCTCGATCAATAAAAAATCGGATACGACCAGGACTCAGCCTGGCGCCAACATCTAGATAGGGCAGAGGTAGTACATGGCTCAAGCCACTGGTAAGGCAATCAAACAAAATAAAGAGGCGCTTGGCGCCCCCTCGTTCAATATTATTGATTTTCTAAGAAGCACGGACGTCCAGTTTGGATTCGCCGTCGTTGCTGGCGTTTTCTTGATGTTAGTGCCACTGCCACCAGTGCTTATGGATATGTTATTAGCCATATCCATAACCCTTGGTGTCCTGATTCTTTTGATATCGACCTACATTAAAGAGCCACTTGAATTCTCGACATTCCCAACTATTCTTCTGCTTTCTACTGGTTTTCGACTTGCATTGAACGTTGCCAGTACCCGCGCCATATTGCTGGATGGTGCGACTGGTGAGGTCTCCCACGTTATTGAGGCTTTCGGCGAATTCGTAGTCGGGGGAAACTATTTTGTCGGTGTTGTACTCTTTTTAATATTGA
>JBIJBX010000242.1:0-3778 GCA_044344995.1 Oligoflexales bacterium
CGTGGGCTGCTCTTGGGAGTTACCTGCCGTATTGGAACTTAGTTTTGCTGATAACAGTATGGAGCGTACTCCAGAGTCTATGCCGACGACGTGAAGCACAAGATTATCTTTCAAGCGAATCGGTGAGGCGCTTTTCCAGTAACTTGGAGATGTTTTGGTCAATGCAATAAGTTGCGTGTTCGGGTCAAGGCAGGCTGAGGACGTGCCGGCGCAAAGTGCTACGTTGTCCCGATCACTTGGTAAGTGCACGAGGACTATTGAGCTATCACCTTCGTCTTGGAGTGCGAGGGTACCGGCATCGGTCGAAACCGGGCGGTCTCTCAGTCGGCTTGCCTGATCCAGGTCTGGAGCACCGCAGCTATTAAGGGTGGTCAAAGCCAAGGCTACCAGGGCCAGGGTACGCAGGGGCGCTAGGCGTGCTATTAGGGTAGGCATGGGGAGATCTCCTTCAGCTTTTGGATCATACAAATTGGGCAACTGCTTGGTATTGAGGCGAACTTATAACCTGAAGCAATAATGTGGCCAAGGTCTTTTTTTCATATGCCTCTGTAACTATTGAAGATTATAAAGAATAACCCCCTTCAAAATGTCCAGAAAATCGACAGTTTGTCAGAATCGTTGCCACCCATTGCCCCCCAAGATTATTGAGGAATTTGGCTGTAACTTCGAGGTATGCTGGCGGGCTTAGAGTGACTTACAAGGATTCAATTCTTAAAGCCAGTTTTGGTGGGTGGCATGTTTAATCCAAACCGATCCGAAGTGATTGATCAAAATTTCATTCAATGGGTTCAGTCCGGAAATCTACCAGAGAGTCGGTCCTCGACGACTCTTAGGGAGGCCGGCCTTGATACGTCTACTTTTATGGACATTTTTGAATCCCAAATGATCAGTCGGCATCTTGACCTTGCTGCCAGGCGATTTCGCACGAGAAATCTCACGTTTTACACAATCGGTAGCTCGGGCCACGAGGGTAACGCGGTCCATGGCAAGATTTTTCCTCTAGGTGATATGGCCTTTCTTCATTACCGCAGTGGTGCTTTCTTTGTGCAGCGGTCCAAGCAGCTACCCGGGATGGACGCCATCTATGATGGAGTGTTGTCGCTTGCGGCATCATCAGAAGATCCAATTTCCGAAGGCCGGCATAAGGTCTTCGGAAGTGTTCCGCTCAATATTCCTCCGCAAACATCCACCATTGCATCGCACTTGCCAAAAGCCGTTGGTGCGGCTCTTTCGGTTGGCAGAGCTCGGGATATGAAAATTAAAGGCGTGATGCCCCATGATGCGGTTGTGCTGTGCTCCTTTGGTGATGCTTCGGCTAATCACGCAACAGCTCTAGCAGCGTTCAACACGGCAGGGCTATGTACCTATCAGGGCCTGGCTGTACCGCTGATTTTTATTTGCGAAGATAATGGCATTGGAATTTCGGTTCCAACCCCCGGCGGTTGGGTGGAAAAAAATTTTGGATCAAGGCCAGGGCTTCGCTATCTTAGCTGTGATGGTTTAAATCTTGCTGATTGTTACCGGGTTTCTCGTCAGGCGGAAGAGGTTACTAGGCGAACGCGGCAGCCGACGTTTTTGCACATGCGAACCGTAAGACTTCTTGGGCATGCGGGTTCAGACGTGGAAACCACTTACCGCAGTATGGATCAGATTGAAGCCACTGAGCGTCACGATCCATTGCTACACTCCGCTAGAATCGCTCTTGAAAACGGTATTATTTCCAGTGGTGAATTGATCAAGCTTTATCAATCCATTCGCCAAAGGGTCGACATTCAAGGTGAGATTGCCTGCGCTCGGCCAAAACTTTCTGGTGCAGATGAAGTCATGCGAAGCATCATTCCACCAAAGAATTTAAAACCAAGCATGCCAATTCCAGACCCTGAAAGTCGTAAACAAAAACTGGGTGACCGGATTCGCCCAGGGCAAAAGTTTCATTTTGCGAGACTCCATAACTTAGGGTTGGCTGATGTGTTATTGCAGTATCCAAACACCATGATTTTTGGTGAGGACGTAGCAAAAAAGGGCGGCGTTTATAACGTCACAGCCGGCCTGTTTGAAACCTTTGGGCCAAAGCGCGTATTTAATTCCCATCTGGATGAGACCAGTATTCTCGGTAACGCCATAGGCATGGCTCATAACGGATTTTTGCCCATCCCAGAGATTCAGTTTTTGGCCTACGTGCATAACGCCGAAGACCAGATCCGCGGTGAGGCTGCCACGTTGTCCTTCTTCTCCTCTGGTAAATACACCAACCCCATGGTGGTTCGCATCGCTGGCCTTGCCTATCAAAAAGGCTTTGGCGGGCACTTTCACAACGATAATTCTTTGACCATATTTAGAGATATTCCAGGTCTGGTGGTCGCATGTCCTTCCAACGGAGCTGACGCCGTAAAGTTGTTCAGACAGTGCGTTCGTTTGGCCCATGAGGATGGCCGGATTGTTATCTTTGTTGAGCCGATTGCTCTTTATATGACAAAGGATCTTCATAAAGACGGTGATGGTGCTTGGCAGTTTGAGTATCCGGAGCTCGGTCAGGAAATTAAGCTAGGCGAAGTCTCCGTGCACGGTGATGGCAAGGATTTGGCCATCGTCACCTACGGCAACGGTTATTACCTCTCAAGGCAGGCTGAAGCTGTCCTAAAAGCAGAACACGGCATTAACGCCCGCGTCATTGATTTGCATTGGATCTCTCCATTGCCCGAGGAGGCATTACTAAAGCAGGTTAAGGGCTGCAAGAACATCTTGATTGTGGATGAGTGTCGTAAGACTGGGTCTTTGAGCGAACAGATCGTTTCATTGCTGGTTGAGAAATTACCGACACTACCCAATGTCTCAGTCGAGGCGGCTAAAGATAGCTTTATTCCGCTGGGGTTGACTGCAACGGTCACGCTACCGAGCAAAGAGTCCATTATTGAAGCGGCAATGAAACTAGTGAAGGCGAAGCAGGCCTCAAAGGCACGCGCTGACGTCGACTAGGAATTCTACTTAAACATCAAGAAACTCGCGTAGCGCAGCCTTGATTTGCTTCGTGAAGACGTCAGGAATTGGCCCAAGGTCTTTTTTAAATAGTTCATGATCCCAGGCGATGATTTGGTCAATCATGACGTCGCTGTCTCTGGAGAGTCCGCAGACCCCTTTTGGCAGTCTGATACGCAGTGGCCATGCGTCTTCATCGGCCGTATCAGATGTTACTGGTAAGATGACAGAGGATCCTAGGCCTGCCTTAGCAAACTCAGAGGGTTGAATGATTACGGCAGGCCGTTGTTTTCCCGGCTTACTGCCAACCCTAGGCTCCAAATCGACTATGTACATATGCCATTGCAAAAATTTCATGAAACCTTTTTGCCGACAGTGGAAGATTTGCTGAATTCTTTATTTGTGTCGGCGCTAGATTTCTTTACTGCTTTAACGGCTCGCATCCACTGTTTGGACCGCTCTTGGCGAAGTCGTTCCTGATCAAGTAGCTCGAGGGCCATGCGAACAACTGCAATCTTGCTAGCGGCCTGAAAGTATTCTTTTAATTGGTCGATTTTTTTATCGTCAGAATCTTGAATGGTAAGGGGTTTGCCCATATCAACCTCCTGGTATATCTCGAAATATATCTCTAAGTATATTTTGTCGTCAAGCGATGTTTTTATCAAGTCCCTCAAAAATGAAAGACATATGAAAGCTAAATATTCTGGCTTGAAGAAGGTCTTGTCCATATGAACGCCAAAACCGCGAGTGCCACGATCACAATCGTTATTTTGATCGGTATTGTTACCGATTTAATCAAAAA
>JBIJBX010000246.1:0-3734 GCA_044344995.1 Oligoflexales bacterium
TTCAAGGCGAGCTTTTCCCCAGGTTTGACCTCTATAAAGGCTTCGTCAAATATAACAAGGGCAGGAGTTGGCGCGTCGTAATAGGCGTCAATAGCAATCGCGCAATATCTTGTCGAAGCGGCAGCGGATGAAATTTCACCGGAGAAGAAAACCTCGTAACCCTCCGCAGTACCAGTCATCGATTTTGAAAGTTTTAATGTTTGACTGATAACCGATGCCGGCGCTGGCTGAGGAATAACAGCAATGGAGTTGTCGGTGACGCTTGGACAATCAGCGGCATTAACGCCCAAATCCTGCGCTCCCAGTGCAGTTACGCTGACGCATGCTTTGATGGTTATTTCCGGCTTACCTTTTAACTCTTCTTTTCTTACCAAGGCTGGTCTAGCCGGCTTGGAGTCATAGGCATCGGAAGTCAGATATACTTTTTCAAGGGTTTGACCATCCTGTCCGATGATCCCAAAGCTTAATGTCAGTGCATAGTCGCATTCCTGTTTCAATTTTGCGTCAATTTTGACGTCTAATTCCCCAATTTTTTCTGTGCGATTAAGATCTGTGTAGTCGCAGGATCCGCCAGTTTTTTTGACTTGGAGATTGTATCCATTGATTTTACCGGTGATGTCGATGGGCCCAATTTTTGAGGGCACTTGCATTTTTACGCTGGTGATTTTGGAGGAGTTGTATCCGGAGATCGTTGGATCCTTGGCTTTAATACAACCCGCACAGAACGATCCTGCTAAAAGTAAAGCGCCCAAACTGATCGACTTTTTCATACTCGCTCCTCTTTTTCTTTCTTCCTGCACGCCGTCATAAAGTCTACACGTTTATTCGTCAAAAAAATAACCAGCTGACTTACCGCGCGTTGAATTACCAGCGGGTGTGACCCCAGAGTCCATGTTTTCCAACAGTCGACCAAAAGTTTGTAAACTAATATTAGTATAGCGTGACCTAAGGTATTTGGTGTAGACCGTTGACCTACTACTCCCGTCCAACGCGCCAGCCAAAATCCATAGTCTGGACATTCTATCAAGAAATAGCTCAGCTTTTTCGTCCATTAAGGAAAGTGGTTGCTCCAGTTTTTCATCGAGCGACGCCATCATCTGATAAAAACACCAATGATAAAGGGCTCTGTCTTTCGCAACATCAGAGCGGAGATCGGTCGCGGCATCGGCAAGGGCCTCGAGATTAGTCGCGCGCCTTGCGAGGCTTTCCACGGTGTCAAGACAGCTCTGTATAGCCCCAGAATTTGGTTGGTTAGTAGTCATAATGAGTCTACGAGTGGACCAAGCTGTCGCCTCTTTGGGATGGGTAAGGGCTTGACTGGACAGTGTTGTCGCCTCGGTTTCCTCTTCATCCTCAAATTCATCGAGTTCATCTTCGCTCGACTGCTGGTCTGAGAGGGCAAACTCTTGCTTGGTTGCTTGTGGCGCGGTGCTTCGACAAGCAATGCTACAAATAGATAGCAAGGCGGTTATGGCTAAGAGATGGAACGCATTCGAATTCACAAATCATGCTCCATTACGTTGGGGCGTTCGGCAATTATTGCCTCGTTGATCGGCTTTTGAATGGATAGGCTTTAAAGATATTTTCAGTCTAAGGTTTTGTTTTTAACAAAAAAAAACAATCGAACGCTTTAATTCCAGCTGGTTTGATCTGAAGATGGTACTGCTCAATAAAATCCTGAGACAGTGAGGCCTCCATAAGAGAAGACCTTCCCAAAGCCTGTCTGAACACCGATAAGTCCGCCCAGTCCTACGACACCAAGACTGATCTGCGTGTAGCGAATTTCCAGCCAAGCGCCACTGGCATCCCGGCACCATGAGCATGATTGGAAGTCCCTTGGTGGCGAGCTCTCACTTTCAGCTGGGTTTGAAAGTTTTGTCACACCGGCTAGCCCGGCGGATAAAAGAACTAAACTCCTTGGTGAGCTAATGTTTTCCCGGTCATTCTCGTTTAAAAACTTTCCAATACCCAATGCAGGGCCCATCCATGTGTGCGCATATCTTGCTGTGCGCCCGTTTTGTGTCCCATAGCCTCCAAATGGCGCAGCGCGAAGGCCAAACCACGGTTGCAGTTCTCGAATTTTATAGCGCCAAGATGCTCGGATGTAGGCCGAAATATGTAGGCCTGGGTCCACTTGATAGCCCGAGCGGCCATTACTAACCGAAGCTCGCGCAGCGTAAAGAGACGCGTCAGCAAATCCGGCGAATGGTCTGCTTTCAAGAAATGCTTGATGGCTCTCCTGAGCCAAGGCCTTGTCGCGAACTTCGTCAGCTGACCTTTGGTTGGCGTTCTCGTCCATCTCGCGCTGCATTTTTAATTTAAAGGGTTCCCGTCCCGAGGAACTCGGCGGTGGTGGTGGCTCAGGTTTTGGAGTTTCAGGAGGATTGATTTTTGCGAAGGCCAATTGAGGGGCGCCGAATGTCAACGACACCCAGGCAAAAATTGCTGGGTAAATTATTCTTTGAGATCGGCAAATTATGCTTATTTTACGCACCCTTACAGCCCCGTAAAATCATCTATGTGGGTTGATTTAATGACCATTTTAATGCGGTCAACCACCTCAATTGTAGTCGCTGTTCGATGTCTTTGAAAGGGGCTTTATCCATATGGGATTTGCGGGAAATGACCATGCTCGGAAGCTTGAAGCAAGCCTCGATCCGTTTGAAATCTATGACGATGTGTCCATTGACTCGGAGCCTGCAATTAATCTTGCCGCCGTCCGCTCTCAGACACTAGTCGAGCGTCCTGAACGGGTAGCCAATTTGCCTACCAATGATAAACGCCTCACTTCTGTCGGCTCTGGCATCAAGACGTCGCTTAGACGAGCAATGGCTTCATTTTTCTCAAATCGCTTGATCGTCCTTCTGCTTGTGGGACTTGCTACTTATTCAATTTATACAGCAAAGCCATGGTCATACTTCGTGCAGCCAGATTTGGTTTATGCCTACTTCGAGGTTAGAGCGGTTGACGCTGATGGTCGCCCCATCGCTGGAGCCATAGTTAAAAATTCGGGTAAACGAGTCGGAACAACTGACAGCTTCGGTGAATGGCGACGCTATATGCGTGTTCCTTTGGGTGGAGCAGTGCCCATCAGTCTTACTAAAAAAAGTCATGAGCAAATCCTATTTGTAACAAAGAACTTCGCGATTCCACCATTTAAACCCGTTAAAAGTGAAATTGAATTACGGTCTAGCGTTCAACTCTTGCCATCCCAAAATCATGCCGTAGCTGACGATACAAATACACAGGGTGCCCGCGAGGAGGCTGGAGATATCGTCAAGCAGGACCAGAAATCATCTGTACAGTCCGCGGAGCAATTGAATCGTAGTGCGTTTAAATCGGTGATCGTGGATTCAACGGTGACTGGCGCTGCTGGTGAAAATCCAAAGACTGGCGTCAATTCGTTTAGATCTGATCATGAGACGGTTTGGTTTGAGGTGAATAACGCTGAACGGGGTGGTTTGGCAAAAGAAATTCTGCCTGCCCTCGTGCAACGTGCGAGAGAGGTGGGACTTCGTGTCGAGCGAGATGCTCCATGGGTTATACGTCTTACCAATTTGATCGAGAAGCCAGCCCGAGTCGCAAAGGATGGCGGTGGTTTGATTCTTGTCACTTCGTTTAATCGTGATGGTTCAAAAAGTGATTCCTTTGAATTCTTGCGTAATTACCAAGCCGACGCACGTAGTACAGCTCGGGGTTTGTTGTTTGGCTTAATTAATCATGTAAATAAAAAT
>JBIJBX010000093.1:0-9022 GCA_044344995.1 Oligoflexales bacterium
AAAATCGAGCAAATGTCACGGTTGTCGAAAATGGCCGTGTTGTCGTCAGAGGAAGCGTCTTGAACGCAGCTCAAGGTATAGCCTTATTCGCTGGACAAAATGTGACCCGCAGATAGTTCGGATTTATGACTTCCTGGTAAAAAGGTGAGAGCCACCCTGGAGAACGAAATCGTGTCGAACGTGAATGTCCTAATCACTGGTGCGTTACACCACAGCGCGATCGAGCAATTTCGGTCTCGCCAGGGACTGACAATTAATTATCGGCCAGATTGTGACAAGCAAACTCTCCTTGAATTGATTCGAGACACACAGGTCTTGGTGACCCGAAGTGAGACGGATGTTGATAGATCTGTATTAGACGCGGGTAAGCATCTAAAGGTTGTGGCTAGAGCGGCCGTAGGTGTCGGCAACATTGATATCCCTTACGCCACTGATAAGGGGATTCTTGTTATCAACTGCCCAGGGAAAAATACAAATAGTGCTGCTGAGCTCACAATGGGGCTATTGCTGTCTATGCTACGTAAAATACCGCAGGCCCATGTAAAGGTTAAATCGAGGGGCTGGGATCGACATGCGTTCACAGGGCGTGAATTGCGTGGTAAACGATTAGGCATTGTTGGCCTCGGTAATGTTGGTCATCGTGTTGCTAAATTCGCCCATGGATTTGACATGGATGTTGCGGCGTATGATCCATATCTCGCGGCGAAGATTTTTGAACAACATGGGGTCACCCGCTATTCTTCTTTGCTCGAATTGGCTTCCAATGTTGATGTTCTAAGTTTTCACGTGCCGCTCAATAAAGAAACCAAGGGGATGGCGAGCAGAGGAGTGTTTCAAGCCATGCCGAAAGGAAGTTGGGTTATAAATGCCGCTCGTGGCGGCGTTTACCGCGAGCAAGATATTCTAGAGTTTCTAGACAGTGGACACCTCGCCGGACTTGCTGTGGACACCTTTGAAGCTGAGCCAAGTCCATTACCAGATCTCGTCGCAAGTGATAAAGTGTGGTGTACACCACACATCGGTGCGTCAACCGAGGAAGCTCAGATCGCGATCGGCGAAACGGTCTTTGATCAAGTCATAAAAGCGATTGATGGGGGAGTTGTTGACTATCCAGTTAACCTGCCTCAGGTCGGCGTCATTCAGGACGTTCGAGTCAAGAGTTATGCCGTCCTAGCTGAAAAGCTTGGGAGTCTAGCTGGTCAAATCGCGAATTTCAACGCCAGTTCGGCTGAGATATCTTATCGGGGCAATTTGGCAGGAATGGATCCATCTCTGATTCGCCTGAGTTTTCTTAAGGGCTATATCTCGCACATTGTGAATGACTATGTTTCATTTGTAAATGTTGAGAAACATGCAGCCAAGATTGGTCTTAGTGTCAGCGAAAATGCTGACCCCCAGTTCGATAGCTATCGCTCGGCACTAAAAATCACATTATCAGGATCTAATTCAGGCTCTCTTCGCGTTGGTGGGCTTGTTTTTGACGATCAGATCATCCGGCTGTCTTTGATCAATGATTTTTATTTTGAGGCTGATCCAAGTGGTCATATGCTTTTGGTTGAAAATGAGGATAAGCCTGGGGTGATCGGTGATCTTGGGCATTTTTTAGGTGAAAAAAATGTCAACATCGCGACTTTTGAACTAAGTCGGAACAGAAAAGGCGGCAGGGCAATGGCAGTTATAAGAACTGATCAAGAAGTGTCTGGTGACGATCAAGTTGAAATGCGAAGCATTCAGAACATTAGAACTGTGCACAGAGTTTTCTTATAGGCGTTCAGACCTGATGTAGAAGCTCTAAATCGGGTGATGTTATTGGTTTTTTTTATGAGTGGCGTTAATTAGTATTCGTGTTGAAATATTTACGGAGGTATTCAAGGTGAGTCACGTTTGGTACAAAGCTTATGAGTCTTCAGTTTCTCAGCACATTGATCCCAAGGTCTACGAAAATATTGTTCATATTTTTGATCAGTCTTTTAAGACTTACGCTAGTAGGCCAGCCTTTCATAATATGGGAACGACGCTAACTTATGCTGAGTTGGCTGAGCTTGGTAAAAGATTCGGTGATTACCTGCAAAACGAGCTTAAGATGAAGCCAGGCGACCGGATCGCGATCATGATGCCGAACATCTTGCAGTATCCAATCGCTCTTGTCGGAGCTTTGTACGCTGGTTTGGTTGTGGTCAACTGTAACCCACTTTACACGGCGCGGGAGCTTGAGCACCAGCTCAAGGATTCCGAGGCCAAAGCTATTGTTATCTTCGAGAACTCAGCATCAGTTTTGGAGGCTGTCCTAGCCCATTCTGGCGTTCAGCATGTTATAACAACTGGCATTGGTGATATGCTGGCATTCCCAAAAAACCACATTGTCAATTTCGTCATTAAGCACGTCAAAAAAATGGTGCCTAAGTTCAATATTCCAAAGGCGATTAAGTTCAACGACGCCGTTGAGCGAGGTCAGGCAAGTCGGCTGAAGTCACCCAAACTTGGACATTCCGACTTGGCATTTTTACAGTACACCGGCGGCACAACCGGCGTCTCAAAAGGAGCGGAGCTGACGCATGGTAACATTGTTTCTAATATGATGCAGGCTCGTGAATGGATTAAGAACGCATTGCGTCCTGGTGAGGAGGTGATCATCACTCCGCTTCCGCTCTATCATATTTTCTCACTTACAGCGAATATGCTGACCTTCTCTTCAATCGGCGGACTAAATATTTTGATAACCAATCCGCGCGACGTGCCAGCCTTCATCAAAGAGCTCAAAAAGTGGCAATTTACGACCATTACAGGGGTGAACAGTCTATTCAACTTATTACTGAATCATCCTGGTTTTGATGGCGTGGATTTTAAATCCCTGCGCCTTGCCCTAGGTGGTGGAATGGCGGTTCAAAAAGCAGTCGCTGAGCGATGGAAGAAAGTTACAGGAGTCGCGCTGATCGAAGCTTATGGACTTACGGAAACGTCCCCAGCTGCTTGCATCAATCCCCTTAGTAACAAAGAATATAACGGATTTATCGGTGTTCCCATTTCTTCAACCGTTGTTTCCATTCGTAACGATGACAATGGTGTTTGTAAAATTGGCGATGTTGGTGAAATCTGTATTAGTGGCCCGCAGGTGATGCGGGGTTATTGGAAAAGGCCAGAGGAAACCGCGAAAGTAATGACTCCAGACGGTTTTTTTAGAAGCGGCGATCTCGGTTTTATGACCGACGACGGATTCATTAAAATTGTCGATCGGAAGAAAGATATGATTCTTGTCTCTGGTTTTAACGTCTACCCCAATGAGGTTGAAGACGTGATGATGGCGCACCCCAAAGTGCTTGAGTGCGCGGCTGTGGGTGTAGCTGATGAACACTCTGGTGAGCTGGTTAAACTTTTTGTTGTGAAAAAAGATCAAAGTCTGACTGAGGATGAGCTTAAGGCCTTTGCCAAGGCCAATCTCACCGGCTACAAAGTACCGAAGTTCTTCGAGTTTCGAAAGGAACTCCCGAAATCAAACGTTGGTAAGATCTTACGTAAGGAACTACGAAAGTAGTTCTTGCCAGAAGAATAAAAATCCCGTGGAGAGCCGCTTGGGTCTTCACGGGATTTTCTTATTCAACTAAAATTAGCTGATTTTTCTGCCACTCTGCGCGCCTTTTACGCACATCGCGACCCAGCCGTGTGCCTGTGCTGATTTGTAGCTTGAAGGCGATCCAGCCGCCCAATCGGCCTCTGATTTGAATCGACGAGCAAATTTTTGGCAGCGTTCAAGGGTCCAGATTGACTTCTTTTTTGCGCGTGCTTGATGAACATGCACTACGCTCTCTTCGCTGGCCGCCTCTGGTTTTTTCTTTTCCTTTTTTTCCTTGGGTGCTTCTTTATTGTCGCTCATCTTCCCACTCCTTATGGTCCGGTTTGGTTTGACCACTCATTTAAACGTCCAAAGCTCATCCGTGGACAATTGAGTTGTCGGACTTGTGGCTCGGAACATGAGCAAAAATTTTTTGGTAAAAAATCAAAATAGAGCGCGAACGCCTGGTATTTTGAGGAGTTCTTGATAAACGGCGTGGACCTCTTCGCCGTTTTTTACGGGTACCGAAAGGGTGACGGCTGTATGGTTACCTGCGGCTGACTGCCGCGCGGAATGCTGAACATTCCGATCTTGGCCTAAGGCCACAAAAGCTGAGTTTAACGCGTCAGCTGCAAAGTCAGGGCGACTGTCCCCGATCACTTTAAACGTAAATTCACCCGGAAATTTGTGGATGGACTCAATTAATTCAATACTAGGAAGTTGAGGTGACATTTCACAGGTCTCTAGCGGGTAAGTCGGCCAGTAGCATGGGGTGTGCCCTCATGAAATCCGGCCGGAGTTATTTCCATAAATTGGGCTTTGCGTTGGAGTTGTTTGATGTTGAGAGCGCCGCAATAAGTCATTCCAGATCTAATGCCGCCCATCACATCCAGCACAACATTTTTTACAGGTCCCTTGGCTACGACTTCGACGGCAACTCCTTCAGAGGTCTTCCATTCGGCCATGCCACCCATAAATTCTTCTTGCGCTTCTTTTGAAGCCATGCCGCGAAATCTCTTCACTCGAGTTTCACTGCCATCTGGATTTTTCCGAGTAATCATCTGTCCTGGGGTTTCATCAGTTCCTGAGAGCATTCCTCCCATCATGATGAAGTCTGCGCCTGCGGCAAGAGCTTTGACGGCATCGCCAGGATTCTTGATGCCACCATCCGCGATAACGCAACGATCAACTTTTCGACACTCCTGCAAGGCAGTCAATTGTGGCACTCCAAACCCTGTCTTCATGCGCGTTGAGCAGACTGAACCCGGACCAATGCCAACCTTAATAACGTCAGCTCCGGCGGCTGCCAGGTAATCGGCCCCTGCATAGGTTGCCACATTGCCGGCTATAATCATGATATTGTTACCCCAGCGCTCGCGTAACTGTCGAACGGTGCGATTGACTTCTTTGCTGTGACCGTGCGCAACATCAACGCAGATAATTTCTGCTCCTACTGCAATCAACGCCTCGGCGCGTGGCATCGACTCTTCGCCGATGCCGATACTGATACCCGTTTGCTTTGGGTTTTTTACCCGCTGAAACATGGCGACGTTTTCTTCGATCGACATGAATCGGTGTAAGATGGCCATTCCACCAAAACCGGTGATGGCATCGGACATGACTTCCTCGGTGATGGTGTCCATGTTGGCGCTGATGATAGGGATCTCAAATTTTCGGCCAGCAGCCGTCACACTCGTGGTTACATCTTGTCTGGAGCGGATGCCGTTGTAGCCAGGCACGAGCATCACATCGTCAAATGTCAGACCTCTAATATTGGACATCATGGCAGTATCTGGGCCTCCTTAGGCGCAGAGTAATCGATAAAATAACTGCCAGTTTTTATTAAAATCATCCTATAAAGTCAACGTGAAACCGTGTTCAGCCTAAGGGGTGTCTATCTGCTAAAAAATCTATAGATTTCTGCTAGTTGCTGCGCCCATAGAGCGATATGGACTGGCGTAACCGCGGGTTGGTCGCCGCCTGGGACCTCAAATCAGGTCACAAAAGAGAAAGGATCTGATCAAACATGGCCGCGTGTTTGCGGATGTTTTTGTCCTCCTCTTCGTATTTACCCTCAAAGGAAAAGGCGCGGCGCATGAACGTTTCTTGAATAAAGTCAATGGATGTTCCAGCGGCATTGTAGTTCACAATGTCCCAGGCATTGCCATAGGGATATCCAAATGCATTTTTACTGATTTCACCCACCTCTTTTAAAGCCTTCATCTCAGCGCGAGACGGCGCCTTATCCGCGTATGTCCAAGGATGAATAAGTCCACCTATGCAGCAGTGATATTCCATAAAGAGTTCCAGCGAAAAATTTTCCTTTTTTTGCTCAGACGTAACTAAGGATAAAAAGGCTTTCGTTTCAGGTTGTGTAACTCCCTCTGCGCCTTGGGAAGGTAGGGAAAAATCACGATTTAGATCGATACTGTTGGCGTTCTCACGAGCACCTGCAATGAAGCCGTCGGGATTGTAAACTGGAATCATGTAGACGACGCCGCCTTCTTTGACAAAGCGACCGACTGGGGTTGTCTCACCGGATTTTTTCGCAAACTCGCCCACAAGCTGATCTGTAATATGGAGATATTCGTTGCCATGAATGGATTCTGTGATGACGACGGCTTTCTTTACCGCGTTTGAATGTCGATCTGGCGAAGATATTTTAAGGGCTAGCAGCGGTTTGCCGCCGGCGGATTGGCCATAGGTGATTAAATTAACCCGTGATGAATATTTCTTTTGAAGATCCAATAGAGCTTTATGGATTAAGGAGAATTTTGGCCTGGGAATTCCAGCTTCACTGTGGACTCTGGAATAGTTGGAGGCATCTCGGCGTTTACAGGCGCCAATCATGCTTATTGCGCACAAGACCCAAATTAATCGAAACGTCATTTGAATTCCTCCGGGAGCAGCGATTGTGCACTATTTTCATATTTTAGTGCTCGTAGCCAGAAAACTCCAGGGGTGTGGCAATATTGTGCTCGTTTTCACGAAAAAATACCCCCTCGCCAGAGGAAACTGACCCTATTGTTCGAAGTCCACACGGCCATGGGAACTCTCGGCTGAGACTACTGGCAATCGAGGGGCTGCAGGTGAATAGCAGTTCAAAGTCCTCACCGTCACAAAAAATAGAGCGAAAACCTAGGTGGGCAGCAGTCTTATTGTGGAGCGCGTCGCCACTAAGAGTGAATTTTTTTTTGCTGGCGAAAGCTAGGTGTTTGACATCCGTAGCTAGGCCATCCGACAGATCAATCATGCTATGAATCGGATATCGATCTAAGATCCATTGTGCTTCAGATAGTCGTGGTGTGAAATGAGCATGATGTCCGGAGTTAAGTGAGCCCCCGAGATTCTGTCCTGTGACCATTATCACGTCACCATCCTGGGCGCCACCGCGTCGAACTGGTCCACGCCAATGTGTCGAGCCAATAACACAAACGTTGATGGCAAACTTGTCAGTCCAGGTATTTGTATCACCGCCGTCGATACCACAATTAAACTGTTTGGAGATATCTTGAGCGCCAAGCATTACATTTTTCAGCCACTCTAAACTTTGAGTTTTCGGTAGAGCCAACGAGACAAAGACGGCTAGAGGCAAACCACCCATGGCAGCGATGTCACTAAAATTTACCGCTACCGCCTTGCGACCGATTAATTCAGGCGAGATTTCGGCGCTATTGAAATGTATCCCGTCCACTAGCATGTCGGTAGCAACTAAAATTTTAGAGTCCATCTGGTTTATCACTGCACAATCATCCCCATTGCCAATAAGCGAGTGGGGGGAGCTGGGAATCGTCTGAAAGAGCCAGTTAAGAAATTGACGTTCCACTGCGGGTTAGCCCTCGAATTATTTAGGTTTGATTAATCGAGCTTTAGTTTGAAATCCAAAGCCGCCAAATCTGTAATCGTGCGGCGCGTGTCAATCAGCCCACCAGCATAAGCCGCGAGTCCTCTGACTTCAGCGGCACTGAAACCCATCCGTCGAAGGTAGGCTACCGCCTCGGAGGATTTTCTTTTTGCAAGTTTTTGACCATCTTCGTCAAAAATGAGCGGATGGTGCGCATAAATTGGCGTCAGAGCATCTGGAGCTAGAACTTTACGGATGGCCAGTTGCGTAGCGGTGCTGCCTAGGAGATCTTGTCCCCGAATGATGAGGTTAATTCCCTGTTCCAGGTCGTCAATAACCACGGTGAACTGGTAGGTCCAGTGGCCGTTTCGATCTTTTATCACGACATCACTGATCTTGTGTCTGGGGTTGGTATCAGTTTGGCTCAATATAAGGTCGTAAAATCCTGGTGGTGTTTTTCCGTCAGCAGCGAGACCATCGTTGGAGGCCTGACTAAGTTTAAGGCGCAAACAGCTAGCTTCCCCATCAAGGGGGTAGTTCTTTTCACGGCACGTGCCGGGGTAATGGAGCTCTCCTGAGTTCTGACCGGTAGCATCCTGAATGTCTTTGCGGCTACATCGGCAGGCATAGATAAGGTCTTGTTTAATCAATTTCTCAAGATGAGTTTGATATACGTGTATGCGGTCAGATTGCCGCCAGAGTTCATTGGGTAGTCCTACCCCGAGCCACTCGAGATCTTCGAGGATCGAGGTTTCGAATTCGAGGCGACAACGGCTCTGGTCATGATCTTCCAGGCGAATGTTCAAGGTTGCGCCAAGTTGCTTGGCGATGCCGCAGACGTAGATAATGTGGAGAACATGGCCCAGGTGGAGATGACCGGTTGGACTGGGGGCTAATCGTGTCTTTAAGGGCTGCGGAAGAGTAATCATATCGTGCTGATATTACATGGAATGATGCCTTTAAACCACCTGCCAATGGGGAAAGTCTAACCAGTTTCTGAAGTGGTCATGGAGGCGTGCCGGAGAGTAGGGCGGGCGAAACTGCTTTTAATTTAGGCATCAGGGTGATAACAGTGCGGCTCTTTCGCCGGGGCTATGCTATCCTGGAACCTTTGCCAACTTTAGGTGCACCGAAAAGGCACGGATTGAGGCAGTGAAAGTTCCGTGACCTGGTTTTAGTTAAGGTAGAAATTGATGGGGTTTTCGAGAACATTTTGGGACGAGATGAAGCGCATTGGCTCTGGGCCAAGGCAGCTTGCCCTATTGGTGTTTGTCGTTTGTGGATGTATTGAACTTGCGGCTTTGGGTGCTGACGTTTTGTTAGACCGCTTGATTGATAAGAGATTTCTACCAAATCCAGTCGTTAAAACCCAATTTGTTGCCTTGAATCTGGATATGAAGCGCCTTGGGCCGCCCGCTCCTAAACCCCCCGTCGAACGTTTAATGGATGTGGCGAACAGTTTTTCCGTAAAGACTTTAGTCCCCTATGTATTTGGTGGTGGCCAAATTGGCTCACCGAAGAAGTGTAGCGAATGCTCTGATTGTATTCGGCGCCGGCGGTTGCCTGCCAATTCCAGTATGGATCGATTCAACCAATGCTCAGCTTGCCGGGAGTGTGGGCTTGATTGC
>JBIJBX010000243.1:0-3756 GCA_044344995.1 Oligoflexales bacterium
GCGATAACTTGGAGTACAAGGGTCTTCTCTGTGCTTTAATGGGGCAAGCATCTCAACAAAAAGAAGAAGACAAAGCGAAATTATTCGAATTCTCGCCAGCGATGGTGGCGAGCATCAATCCAAGGGCCTCTGCCGAACAGCGCAACAAGGAGATAGGCAATGGTCGCAAATTCACGATCAATGCAACATTAACAAACCCGCTTGCAAAGAGAGTCATTGCAACAACGACAGGATCTGTTCAGATCAGACCTGTAGATACTCAGCTGAGAGCAACTGATCCACTTACAAAGCGGGTAGTATCGATTCAAGCAGACTCTGCGTACCAAGTAATTTCTGATTTCACAGCTGGTCCAAAAAACTTCGAAGAATTCAATTCTAAAATGACTTTTTATCTAGATCACAAGAACAAGAATTTCATGGCCATCACCCAGGAAGAGTTGCCAAGCGCTGCTGATGCTGAAATGAAAATGCCTGTGATAGTTCTTTTGCCTCAATAGGCTGTATTTAAATAATTCAGAAGAAATAACTGCCGCCGGCTCCGAGCGAAAAGACACTCAACGTGTATTTACCTCTACCAGGATAGTCATCTGGAACGCTGCGCGTGCCGTTGATCACATTAAATCCGGCGGTAATATCCATTTTTTTGCGACTAAATCTGTAGGATGCTGAAAACATCATTCGATCAATCGCATCAAATTCACCAAACGCAACGCCGCTCGCTGCCTCAGGAGATGCCTTGTTTTCAGATGTTGAGCCAAGCCCTACATTTGCTGGATATATGCCAATTGATGCACTTCCAGAATGCCCACCCGGTAATCGCAGGCGTCCTCCAGCCACTAAAACAAAAATATCATTCAATGCGGTTTTTGCAGAAGCTCCAGGTAATCCAGAACTGCTTTTGTCCTTGCCCTGCGACCAAGCCTCGTAGCGGAGCTCCCCAAAGGCAGCTGGCTTGCCGAACCGACGCTCGCCACCAATAGCGAGAACCGCTGGACTGTATGCTTTTTTTCGAATCCCATTATCCTTATCGCCTTGGATTATTTCAGTCCCTTTAAATGAACGCGTTACTGGCGTTTTTATACTTCCACCGATGATAGTTTTGGAATCGGGAACATAGCGAGCACCTAGGAGAATTTGTGTTGATATGCCGCGGTAACGCATCCCCACTAGCGCATCTTCGTCACTCGTGGTGCCCTCGCGCCTAACCACGACCTGGGAGTCTTCCGCGTGTTCCAAAAACGATAATCCAACAGCGGTTCGTTTATTTATTTTCAATGCTCCACCCAAGGCTGTTAGAAAAGTCGACCCCTTTTGTTCTAGATCCACTGGCAAGACAGTACCATCCATGTCAAACGGAACACTTTTGATTTTAAGCACATCAAGGCCAGGCCTAGGTGTAAAAAAGTATCCAAAAGCAATATTAGACTTCGGTTTAAAAGTTCCACCAAAATTTACTGGAGGCGCCGTCATTGCGATTTTTGCAGGAGCATAATCTGGCATCTGGTAGGTGTAAGAAAAGTTAACAATCGTCATATCTGCATAGGCTTCAATGCGTTTTGTAAGAAGGGCATTTGCGGGATTTGACGGCAATGCGGCCGCACCCCGCGTATTGGTTTGTGAAAGGCCCGATTCGAATGCGGTCGATGCGCCGGGAAACAAAAACGATTGTGCAAATACACAATCGCCCCAAGCTGAAATGACTAAGGCTATGAACACGAAATTAATAAATTTCGCCATCGTTTTGATTATAATTTTGTATTTCAATTATAAACTCCCATACCAATATCTTACCTTGGTAAGAGAGCCGGCTGACTCGGCAAAACTTGCCTAATCAGTCGATTGGGTATGCGAAGTTAGGTGGAAGTTCCTTTTTATCGGCAGGATTCACCTGCCCTGAGTCATCAAGGGCGCCCACAAGCTTACGCTCAGCCGTGTTGATGAAAAAAACTTGCCGACGTGACAGTCCAAACTTTTTCGCCTCATGCCCTTCTACGATCGTTGTCGCCTCATACGCGGCATCGGGATTTATTTGGGGAGCGTCAGCAGGCATCCCTGCTACACTTTTTGGCGTGGGGCTGATCTTTTTAAAAGTAACTGTGACTCTTGCAGTAGTACCAGCCGGAGCCCAATCTTTTGCGGCTTGCTTAATTGTTGCCATGGCCGAAAAACTACGACTCTCGCCAATTTCTGCCGCCAAAGTCGCAGCCGATGCTCGAGGGTTGACCGAAGTAGGCAAGCCTGGCTCAAACACAATCATTCCGTTACCGGTGATCGCCTCAACTTTTTGTTTGGAGGTGAAACCTACCGAGCACAAAACATTTTTAAACATCGGGTCCGTTTTCTGCAACATCAACAGCAGGCCAGAGCTCATACCCCAAGACGTCACCCGTCGGCTTGCTTCAGCAGCCGCTTTTTTTGCTTCACCTTCTGAGAACCAACCATTTGGATGATTTTTAGTCTGATCGTCAGAAATAAGTTTGGCAACTTTGACATTTGCTTCTTGGGTCGACTGCCCAGCAGAAGCTTTCACACGCAGTTCAGCTTGCAAAGTTACTTCAACGTTGACACCACTTCTTGCGGTCTTGACAACGATAGGAGTCGATTTCATTTTCTGATCGATCAAAACGTAACTGGGATCTGACAGCTGGGAGGCTTTCGCGCCGCAGCGTTCGGCAAAGGACGCTCCATCTCCAGTCGCGTTCAGACCTTCGATTTCTGTGCCACTGCCAGAGGTCATCATCAAAGCAACATTCCCACACGCCGAATAACAGGTCAGCGCGGTAGTAATAATCAAAATTGACACTTGGAAATGTTTTTTCAAACAGGGCCTCCCAGTACCCTACTTATCGGATATACCTGGGCTTTCTTGAGTCGATCTAAAGAAGGAATACTTAACCCATATATTTCAATGGGTTATAAGTGACTTGATGGCTCTTTTACGAAGGCTTTTAACCCAACACTAGGCTTGGCTAGCCATTTGATACTTTCCTGCGCGCTGCCTCATATTTGAGGATGTCGGCGGCATCAATCTCTGCGCTATCAAAACTACGCTCGACGATGCTGACAATATCTCGTTTTGACTTGTGGCCCTTATGATGTTTCAGCTTTTCTTTTTGTTTTCTTAGCTGGGTCTCGAGCTTGTGGGCGAGGTGGTCTACACTTCCATACATATCAGTACAGGTGTGATCAACCTGAAAATCAAACCCATCTCCACCGTTGAAAGAGAGGTGGGCCGTATGGTTATGGCGATCAACCGCAAATGTTATATGGCACTCCACAGGCTTAGTGGCAAATTTTTGTATCTCGTGTTGAATCTTCGCTTGCGCGTAGTTTTTCAGGGCATCGGATGAGTCCATGTGTTTAAACGAGAACTGAAAACGCATAATAAATCCTCCTACAATACAGCTTTTAAAAAGGCGCTCCCCAACCGTTAGCCCGCGGGGGCAAAACAGAACCTGGCAACGCCCGGTCCCAAAGGGCATCGGAGGATCGCGTAAACTCTTAAAAGAAGTCTTTTTTCACAAAATTAACTAGCTGTAATCATTGTTTTTTTGAGGCTGATTTAACAAAAAATTAAACCCTATGAGTGACCTCTTGGGGCATGTTAGACTCGCGGCACTATGGATTTATTTTCAGGCAAACCAAACGCTTCGACGACATCAGCTCCTCTGGAGCTACCTGCTGATAGAGAACAAATCCAGGCAGAGGTCCAAAGGATCACCTATCGTAACGACGAAAACGGCTGGACCGTTCTTA
>JBIJBX010000244.1:0-3752 GCA_044344995.1 Oligoflexales bacterium
GCCAAAACAAGTTGATTTGGATTTGCTTCTAAACCAGCCAACAAACTTTGAATTTTTTCAACGCTACCGATGTCTTGCCGCACTGCCTTGGTTAGTTCCTCGCTCATCTCATTAAGATGCCTGACCACAATTCCCAATTCGTCAAGATTTCGTTGGCGCATTTTTATGTTCCATCGACCATGAGCGATCATGCGTAGTTGACGAACCAGATTGAAAATCGGTCCCGCGATCCTGTGGGTCAATAAAATCCCGAACATGACCTGAATAATTGAGTTCAACAGGATAGCTGCGGTGATGGCCATTAGAATTGGCCAGGGGAGAAAAAAGCTGATCGTAACAATTTTAAAGGCGAACAGAGGATAGATGATTAAGACTGCCGTGATCAAAGTTGACGCTAGACCTGCCATGAGTCCAGCCCCTGCGTAGCGGAGCTGAAAATCACGGTTAACGAGCAGTATGCGCTTAGGTAGAGGCTGCTGGGTCATGGCTTCATTATAGCGACTCAGACCCAGTATCCCAAGTAGAAAGATTAAATGAGAGCAGGCGCAAAAAGCCGTCTCTCAAGTGTTTTGAGGGTAGCCTATGCAATGCCCAGATGCCTACCGGATGGCGGCCTTAAGGGCGTCCACTTTGTCCAGACGCTCCCAAGGGAATTCATCGCGACCAAAATGACCGTATGCTGCCGTAGGGCGATAGATTGGCCTTAGAAGATCAAACGTTTCAACAATGCCACGCGGCTTACAATTGAAGACAGCCCTTGCAGCGTCGGCGAGTTGGGCAGGCGAGTACTTGCCTGTGCCGTAAGTGTCTACGAATATGGAGACGGGTTCTGCCACGCCAATCGCGTAGGCCAACTGAACGAGGCACTTTTCAGCGAAGCCAGCAGCAACCATGTTTTTTGCGATGTAGCGAGCCATGTACGCTGCTGAACGGTCCACCTTTGTTGGGTCTTTTCCAGAAAACGCACCGCCGCCGTGAGCGCCGTGGCCACCGTAAGTATCAACAATAATTTTGCGCCCCGTCAGTCCACAGTCACCTTGTGGGCCCCCGATGACAAAACGACCGGTCGGATTAATGAAGTATTTCGTGTTACGCAAAAGCTCCGCTGGAATAGTTTTTTTGACACAGTTTTCGACGACGTATTCCTCCAGCTTCTTGTGAGTTACGTCGGGCGCGTGTTGCGTGGATATAACGACTGTTTCAATACGGGAGAGTTTGCCAGCTTTATACTCTGCCGTGACCTGGCTTTTGGCATCCGGCCTGAGAAAGTTGACGTCTTTCGTGCGACGAAGATGACTTAGGCGCTTAAGTAGCTGGTGGCTATAACTAATTGTGGCTGGCATGTACTCTTTTGTCTCATTGCATGCGAAACCAAACATCATGCCCTGGTCGCCAGCGCCCTGCTCCTTGTGAAGTCCTTCGCCCTCCGTAACGCCCATGGCAATATCTGGCGACTGTTCCTCGATGGCGCAAATCACACCACAACTTTTCGCGTCAAAGCCGAGTTCACCATCGGTATAGCCAATATCAGCAATCACTTCGCGCGCGATTTTTGCGTAATCAACGCGCGCTTTTGTCGTGATCTCACCAGCTATAACGACTAAGCCAGTTTTAACCAAGGTTTCGCATGCGACGCGGCTATACTTGTCCTGAGCGAGCAAGCCATCCAAAATTCCATCGGACACTTGATCGGCGACTTTATCCGGGTGCCCCTCGCTTACCGACTCGGAAGTAAAGAGATAATCTGAATTCATGATGCTTGATGACATTGGAAACCTCTCTTCAAATGAAGTCTTATCTGCCCATTTTCTTGAAGCATTGCGCTCACGACGCCAACACTGCGGTTATCCCTTGATTTCAGCAGCACATGGGCTGGATAGTTTAGCGTTGGAAGCGCGTGATCAGCCATTGAAACCACGACGGTTTGACCGTCTATCAGCCGTTTGAGCAGCACCATATCATCGAGATACCAAGTCGGCAAACCAATTGCAAGGCTGTCAAACGGCACCAAAAGAGCAGATAAACTTGTCCCTTGGTCTTGAATATGCTCAATACTTATGCAGTCTTTTAGGCCAAATCCAGCACTCATGGTGCGTGTTAATTTTGTAACGTGTCCCGTCGAGCCGAGAGCTTCTGCCAAATCAAAAGCGAGAGTTCTAACGTAAGTGCCCTTGCTGCATTCGACCGTCATCTGAATAAAGGGGAGCTTGCACGCATCGACTTTCAAGCTCGCTATTTCTACCGTTCTATTGAGACTCTCAAGAGGCATATCTTCCGCCTCAAGGCCAGATCTCGCATACTTATACAGTTCTTTGCCCTTATATTTGACCGCTGAAAAGATCGGGGGCGTTTGAGTGATTGGGCCGAGGAATCGGCTGACAATCGCCGTGACCATGTCCGCGGTTACGTGTCCCCAGTCAGCCTCTTTCACCACGCGGCCAGACGCATCAAGTGTATCGGTGGCGACTCCCAGTTTGAACTCAAACGAATAAACCTTTGGCATTTCAAGCAAGTAGTCTTGCAGTTTTGTAGCCTGCCCAACGAGGATTGGTAATACGCCATCAGCGTCGGGATCAAGCGTTCCCACATGTCCTAATTTTAATCTGCCAAAACGCTTACTGATGAGTCGGCTGACTTCGGTTGATGTCATGCCAGTGGGTTTGAGCACCGGTATTAAGCCGGAAATTCCGTTTACAAGGTCCATAGTCTAATCCCTGGCTCGGTGACTCTTATCCGCGCTCTTTCTTGATTAGATCGAGCATGGCGTCGACAGAGGCTCCACGATCAGCAGAGGTATCAAAGAAAAAACGCAGATCAGGAACCCGTCTGATATCCAGAGCTTTCGCAAGTTTTGTCTTGAACACTCCACTTGCGCTTTCCAGTGCGCGTTTAGTGTCGCCCTGTTTTGCCGGATCAATAATTCGGAATTGGACGGAAGCTAATTGCAAATCTGGGCTCAGCTTAACGCCCGTAATGGTTACAAACGCCAACCGGGGATCATCAAGCTGGCCACCTGTGAGGCAACTAGCGATGATATCCCGAATTTCGTCAGCCATGCGCTCTTTGCGCAGTCCCATATTTTACTTTACCCTTCTCTACACACTTATAAAGTTGGTGCAGACTCTTGCATCTCATAGGCCTCGATGACATCGCCAACCCGAATATCCGCGTAGCCGTCGATGCCAATACCACATTCGTATCCTTGAGCAACTTCACGCACATCGTCTTTGAAGCGGCGTAACGAAGACACTTTGCCGTTGTAGATAACGACGCTGTCGCGAATGAGGCGTAGTTTTGATTGACGAGTAATCTTGCCATCCAAAACGGCAGAGCCAGCGATCGTACCGATTTTTGGTACGCTGATGGTCTGACGTACTTCCGCGTGACCCAAAACGCTCTCGGTTACAATTGGTGGAAGCTTTCCAGCCATGATGGCCTTCACAGCGTCGACCAATTCGTAAATGATGGAGAAATACTTGACCACCACGCCACGTTTATTGGCTACGTCGTCCAAGCCCCGAGCTGCGCGTACGTTAAAGCCAACAATCACAGCTCCCGTTGTAACGGCAAGAGCGACGTCGCTCTCCGAAATGCCACCCACTGCGCGGTGTACAATCCGATTTTGAACTTTATCGCCAGACAGCTTATTGATTGCGTCACAAACAGCCTCAAGTGATCCTTGCACATCAGCTTTCACAATGATTGCAAGTTCAGGGCGTTCTGATGTCTGTACTTTTGCCAATAGGTCAGCC
>JBIJBX010000245.1:0-3739 GCA_044344995.1 Oligoflexales bacterium
CGTATTGGTCACAGATCCCTGGAGTTTACTTCACAGGGGATGGTGCGAGGCGAGATAAAAAAGGCAATTTTTGGATCATGGGCCGAATTGATGATGTGCTAAATGTCTCGGGGCATCGTTTGAGTACAATGGAAATAGAAAGTGCCCTTGTAAGCCACGATCATGTTGCTGAGGCTGCTGTAGTGGGTCGGGCAGACGATCTCAAGGGAGAAGCCGTGGTCTGTTTTGTCAGCCTAACATCGGGGGTTAAGCCGTCCGAAGTCGTTAAAGCCGAGCTTGTCTCTCATGTGACCAAAGCAATTGGAGCCCTTGCGCGTCCAGACGAAATCCGTTTTGCTGACGCCTTTCCCAAGACGCGCTCTGGCAAAATCATGCGGAGGCTTTTACGGGATGTGGCAGCCGGCCGTCAGTCAGTCCAGGATACATCGACTCTTGAAGATCTTTCCGTCTTGGCGCAGTTGAGGCAGGATGAGGATTAAAATAAAAAAAAATCCGGTTGTTTAGACCGAATTTTTTTATTTCACTTTTAATATTGTTCAGCGCAACTTAGTTTCCACCACATAGAGTATTGATGGTGCTAGGTAATCCACCTACGTTTTTGGCGAGTACCTTACCGGTACGGTCCAATATAATAACGGTCGGAGTTGAAGTTATCGATGTACCAACTGCTGTCGCAAACTTGGAGTGTGTGTACTCATAAGACGTGCTGGCTGTGTGGGATCCACCCGCAGCATCTAGCCAATCTTCAAGCTGTCCGGTGGGGACTAGAGTGACAGAACGGCATTTTCTTCCAGCCATCATTCTTTGGAATGCGGCATCTTGCTCCAATCGTTTTGCTAGGGAGACGCAAGGTCCACATCCGGGGCGTGAGAAGTCGACCACGAGGTACGGGGTTGTAAAGATCGAAGCAAGCCCAACGTTGCCGTTACTTCCTTTCATGGTGACATTGAGACTAGCCGGCAGGTTGGATGGCTGTGGTTGCGGAGCTGGCTGCGGTTGTGGCGCCGGTTGTGGTGTTGGCTGCGGTTCAGGTTGGGGCTCCGGCTGAGGAGAGGGGCTTGGAACCGGTAGTGCTTCTGGTAGGCCGATTCTTCGTCCCTCATCAGTTAATGCCAAGCTTATACGTACGGCAATTCTATCGTCGCGTGTCTGATCGGCAGTGATCTGTGTTGCCTGGCTTGGAGCATAATAAATTGCTCCAAGGTTCTGAAGGTTAAATCCATTTCCAGATTCTTCAAATTTTCCCAGCTCGACCCTTAGGTCATAGTCACAGCCTTTGATGATTTTTTGCTGAATGGCCGGCATACCATCAATTTGTAAGACCTGCTCGATCGATGAGCCCTTCGTACAGCTTGCTGGGTCGGTCGGCTTAATTGAAACTCTTACGCCGGTCACAGGCGTTTGGCCGTCGGCGGTTTTGAGGGAGCCCACGGCAGGCATATTCATTTGAACCGATGATAAACGCGAAGAGCTTTTGCCGCCCTCTTGTTCGGAGTTTGTCGGTGGCACGCATCCAGACAACAAGCTGAACACTAGTAGCGAGACTGAGCTTGCTGTGAAGCTGGGAGCTAGCACATGATTTCGTAATCTGAATTTGGCCTTAAAGTACATAAGTCCCCCCTAAACCAGCATGGTTAATTTTAGTGACAGAGTCCAGTGAATTATACTGGCCGAAGAAAATATAGATCTCAGGCACCATTTCTGTGACAGGACCGCTTACGAATCTATAGCGGAGCCTCCCCTGTAGCATCTTGCTATGGCGATTCAGCAGCTCAGATTCAGCGGAACGAGGTGCCTCTTGTTCAAAATGATCGCGAGATACGAAGGCAGCCAGCACTTGATCGCTCAGGTGTTGATGTAGCTGAATTTCCAATTCTCTTGCTGACACCTTTCCATAGTCGGTGGCTAGGCCAACCTCGCTTGAGTCTTCATACGCAGAACTTTTTAAATGAATCGCTGTAGCGGTAGCGTTTATGAAATAACGACCTTCCAAACTAGCGGATAATGCATCCGGACGATTTGCGGCGTTAACTTTTGAAACACCGCCAAGGAGCATCGATTGTGGAGTTGCAAGCCATGTTAAGTTTAAAGAATAACGGCTGCCTTGAACTCGGTCAGGCGTTAAAACGCGACGGCTATCTGTGTCCAGGTAGCTGCGAGCCGGCATGGAACTATCGTTCCGTAGAGCTTCGAATTCGGTTAAGAGGGTCGCTTTGTTCCACCACTGTCCAACGCGAATTGAATACCATCGACTAAGACTATTTTTAGAATCGCTCGTGGACTGGCTTGTATATCCGTAGTTAAAGCCGATTGAAGACAGCTGTGAGAAGGTTTGACTTAGGCCGATGCTGGCGCGGCGCTCAAGGGTAATGACTTCAGAGGGAGTATAAAGTGATGGGGAACCGGACCTAATGAATATTCCACTGGCCTGAATTTGCGACAAATGGCCTTCGCCTGGATTCGCAAAAAACTCGCCGCTGGTTACTGCAGCTAGAGAAAACATATCATGGAATAGATTATCTCCTTGAAATCTAACATAGGCACCCTCAGCTCGTGTCTCAGTTGCTGAGCCAGCATTTGCGATATCTGCTGCCAGGAATGTCAAACAGACTATGTAGCGTCTTCTTAGCATTCAATCAATTCCTTAACGACAAGTTGGGCAAGCGCCGCCGCTACCGCCACTACTTACAGATGAACGTTCAAACGATCGAGCGGGGAGTGAGTGTAAGCTGTCGGCCATGATTGATGTCTTAGCAGGGTCCATGGTGGGATCGAGCAAACGCCCCTTATTGAGGCTAAGCCCGGGATAGACGCACGAACTGAGCGTCAAGATAACCGCAAATAGTAATGTGATTTTTGCGAGCATTAATCACGCCTCTCCTGATTATTTTTTTGATAGGAATTCGATGTCTGATCTTGTTGGGTGACCCTTGATGCGTTTGACCACAGCACCAGCCTTATCGACAACAATCATGTAGGGGAGACTTTCAACGCCGTTAGGCTCAGCAAATCCAGCTCCGGACGCGTCAAGATAACTGACTGGTAGAGCGCTTTTGGCTTTTTCTTCCTTATTGGCAAAAAACTTCATGGCAACAACCTTCGTTTCATCCAACGAGACGGTGACATATCCAAGCTTTGAATTTTTACCCACGAGGTCAGTCATCTGACCCATGACAGTTCCGCAGCCTGTACACCAGGATGCCCAAAACTGGATCACCGTCAGGGACTTCTTACCGGTGTCGCCTGCGAAGGCGCCTGAGCCCGTAAGGCCCGGCAATGGAGACTTTGGGAGTTTAAGTTTTTCTGCGGTTGTGGAACCTGCAGCCAAACCAGGATCAGAGAGCAGCAACCAGCCGAAAGTGATAGTTGCAAGGATGCGAATTGTTTTTTTTGCAATGAACATTCACAGAGCTCCCATTCTTAGGTTATTTCAGCGCAGCTGCAACAGCTTCGTCAACTTTCAGGTAGGCTTCATCCATATTCAGGACTTGGCCGAGACCCTGTTGATTGACGAGGATATAAAGACCAAAAAACTGTGAACGATTGGCTCGAATCGCTTTTAGCACGGGCGCAGAGCTATCAATTTCTGTCACATAAGGCGCGCCATTGGCGTACTGTCTTGTGAAGTCCGTATACGCAGATGCCGGATATTCGCTAAACGGGTTGGGGAACATAACAACTCGAGCCACTTTGGAACCGTATTTTGCAAGTGCCTGGCCCACATACGGCGACTCGCTCT
>JBIJBX010000178.1:0-5456 GCA_044344995.1 Oligoflexales bacterium
CCAATGCGCTGATAAACCTTGCCAGCGACCGCGATGGCAAATGAAACGCGCCAGGGCAACCAATAGATACCTTGAAATCCATGTTCATACAAATCGTCGGCGCGACGCAGTAGCCTGCTGACTGCTCCGTAAGCGAGCTCTGGGTTAGTCGATAACTCTTCAGGTGTCGTTTCTGTTAAATAATCCTTTGGAATATAAACTCGGCCAAGACGCGCATCCGTTTGTATATCCCTCGCAATATTAGTGAGCTGCATGGCAGAACCGAGGGACATGGCATGTGGACTTGCCATTTTTGGCTCTGCTCCCAGAAGTGGGCACATCATGAGCCCAACTACACCAGCGACCCTAAAGCAATATTGCTCAAGCTCTTGCAAGCTTTTGTAGGTTCGGCCTTCCACATCCATTCGCATACCTGCAATAAACTCAGACCTTTGCCAATCGTCAACCCAGGCGGGCCCTGCAAGGCTAGCGCCCGCTGACCTTCGATCCTCCATCTGGGTTAGCATCATCTTTGCCGAATGGGAGTCGGGAGCATCGTCGATGACATCGTCACAGCGCCTGCACCACTGATAAAGCATCAAAACTTGCTCACGGCAGCTTTGAGGCAAAAAAAGTGACGCAAGTGAAAAACTCTTTGATCCCTGTCTGATAATCTCAGCGGGAGAGGCTTCAAAGTCAATTGGTGGTGAGTGGATCATGCAAGACCTGAGGTGTGCGCTCTCGATTTGGAGCATAGGTTTTAAGGTCTTCCAGCACCAACGTTGCGGTGGCCTTGGCTGAATTCACAACACCAGGTACACCAGCACCCGGATGTGTCCCCGCACCTGTGAAGTACATTCCAACTAAACGGTCATCGCGGTTATGAGTGCGAAAGAAGGCACTTTGCCAAAGGACGGGCTCACTGGAAAATGCTGATCCTAGATGGGAGTTTAACTCCACCTTGAAATCCACCGGCGTAAAAATTTTCTGCGTTACGATGTGCTGACGCAAGCCTGGCGCATAGTGTTGCTCGATGTAATTTAAGATGCGGTCAGCGTAGGCTGGGCCTTCTTTTGCCCAGTCAATATCAAGATTTCCAAGATGTGGAACGGGAGACAGGACATAAAACGCCTCACATCCATCTGGAGCCATACCGGGGTCGGTCCTTGTTGGAGCGTGCAAATAAAGGGAAAAATCATCTGGGATTTTTTTAGCCTTAGTAAAGATCTGACTTAGGAGCCCGCGGTAAGACTTACCAAAAAGAATGTTATGATGCGCAAGTTCCGGGTACTGCTTATTGGTGCCAAAATAAACTAAAAATAAAGACATACTCTGCGAGTGGCCGAGGACTTTCTTGCGCCCTGGCTCAGCTTCAGGAACCTTACGCAAGAGATGGCTATAGCTGTGCACCACATCAGCGTTAGAAACGACCACATCACAAGGCCAAACGCCGTCTGCCGTTTTGATCCCGCTGACTTGGCCCTCAGCTGTAAGAATCTCTTCAACCGAAGACGACAAGCGAACCTCACCACCCATCTCCTCGAAGAGTCTGACTAAGGCCTTGACCAAAGCACCAGTCCCACCGCGCGGAAAGAAGACGCCCCAATTTCGTTCAAGATAGTGAATCAACGTGTAAATCGACGATGTTTTAAATGGATTACCACCAACCAAAAGCGTGTGGAAGCTGAACGCTTGTCGAAGTTGCGGATCCTTAATAAATCGCGCGACTGTTTTGAAGACGGAGCGATGGGCACTAAGTTTCACCAGCTGTGGTGCCACACGAATCATGCTCCACCAGTTTAGAAACGGCACGTGGGCCAACTTGGTATAGCCTTCGTCAAAAACTTCTTTTGAATACTTTAAGAACTTGGAGTAACCGTCAACGTCCTGTGGTGATTTTTTTTGGATCTGATCGAATGTACTGACAGGATCATTTGAGTAATCAAAGGAAAAACCATTTTCCCAGAATAGACGGTAAAATGGCGTGACTGGCATCATTTCCACGTAGTCTTCCATCTTCTTGCCAGCGCAGTCAAAAAGCTCACGCAGACAGTCTGGAGCCGTAATAACGGTCGGTCCAGCATCGAAGGTAAAACCCTTGTCACGGTAGACGTAAGCCCTGCCCCCGGGCTGGTCACGTTTTTCAAATATGACGACTTTATTTCCCGCGGCTTGTAATCGAATAGCGGCGGCAAGACCTCCAAAACCACTACCGATCACTGCTATACGAGTGGACTCTTTTGATTTACGCATATGCACTCATCACTTTCTGCGCAAGATCTCGCAAGGATTGCTGCGCCAGCATGTGCCCGTCAGTTTTAACAAGACTATCGATCTCATCCAAGCAATGCTCAAATTCAACAGTAGCCAGTTCAGTGGCCCTTTTGACGATTTGATTTACTATGGTTCCAGTTGTGCAAAGGCCGCCCATAATCGTTTGGAACTTTGAGAATTCCTCGGAGCTAAGCTCTCGCGCCGCAACAGCCCAAACCCAAGAAGGCCTGAGTAGGGGACGAAGCGCTTGATCGTTTTTTATTTTTGAAAAGACTTCCCCGATATCGTTAAACATCTGTAAAGCAACACCAAATCTTTGGCCTAGAGTGGCCAACAGACGACGACGAGTCGGCTCTGCATTTCCAACAATTGCACCCAGCTCTGAGCACATGGCGGTAAGCTCACCCGTCTTTAATTCGATCGCAGCAATGGAAATCTCGAGGACTTCGGCCTGTGAGGTTTGGGTCATATCATGTCCCAAATCAAGGGCTTGGCCCTGATGGGCTCGCATCATGGTCTTATGAAAAAGACGGTAGATCTCAAGCTCCATGGCCGGCTCAAGGGTCTGCTGCCGCAATAAATCGGTTGGCCAGAAGTAAAGCCAGTTGGCCGCATTTATTGTACGTGGAACACCAATTTGCATATGAAGAGCTGCTTTGCCGCGACGAAGTTCGTCGGCATCCTGAATATCATCGATCATGAGTGAGCCGGCATGGAGAGCTTCCACCACGCAGGCCATGCAGTCGAGCAGCTTTTCTTGTTCGGGACGCGGTGACACAGGTTTGGCTGTGGCAAGACTAAATCCAATTCGAACCAGTTGCGCCCGAACCTGTTTGGAATCGCGGCTGACAAACTCACGAACAGGCACGAGTAAGGCACTATCAATGCCGGGCGTGTCGACGCCCGTGCGAGCCGAGGTTGGCAAGTGCTCCGCCAAAAGGGGCAACTGGGCGCCCCTAATGACGTTTTTTTGTAAATTTGCTGGATTGTCAATCACACGAAATAGCCTACCGGATGAGGCCAAATGGGTCAAGGAATGTGAGTAAAAAATAGCACCTTCGCTAGTGTTCGTTACCTTTAAATTAGGGCTTAGCCGCTGTGCATAAAAAGACATCACTGTATTTTCTGAGCCTCGTTTTCACGGGATGATGATGTCCCTACGGCTCATAAAACAAATGAAAGTCGTATTACGACAAAACTGACGCACTTAAAGAAAATGTGGCAACATGGGGCTGATTAATCCGGCGTTTCTGCACGCTTCATTGGCGCACTTTTTTTCTCGAAAGACATGACTCATGCTTGGTGACTTGAAAAGTTTCAAATTTTCGACAGCAAAATTGTTTTTAACATTCCTCCTCTTACTGGAAGCTTCCTATGCCTCTGTAAGTCCTGGTAGCCAACCAAGTCAAATGCCACCGGGGGATAGCCTCGCATCAAAGCGAACCGCTAGGGCACTGCTAGGCATTTTCCTTAATGATAATTCCACCTTCATCGCGGGTGCGGCGACCACCATACCCATGACCCAAAAAATCGCCCTCGACGGCGGCGTTGACTATGTGAAATGGGGCGGCGAATTACTATCTGCAACATTTCTTAGGATTGCCGCAGGAGCAGGATATGCCGCCTATTCTGGACCCGATTCTGTGATTCGACTTGGTGGAAGAATTGGCGTGGGTAAAATCTCAACATCCCTGACTATCCCGCCCCTGTTAGGAATCGGAAAAGGGTATAAATCAGAAACCAATAAAACTGGTCTCTACGGAGAGCTTCGAGCTGCCTATGAAAAGGAGTTTGATGGACTGACGTTAGGCGGTGAAATTCAAATTCCAGTTTATTTTAGCGAAAGCACGTCCGACTCTACGTCTATCTCTGCCTACGGCACCCTTGGTTTTGTTTTCTGACAATTGGTAACCGTCTTAAGCTTATGGAATTCGCACAGAGACTGTAGTACCTGAGCTTATGTTGCCGGCATAATCTACCGCACACACGCGAAACCCATAATTATTTTTTGACATAAGATTTGGCACTGTGGCCGTCAGCGCTCCCGGCGCGACCGCAATCGAGGTCCCGTCGGTGCAGCTCGCCCTCGGAGCGGCATTTCCTCGTTTGTAAACTAATCGGTATGATGCGATGCCGTTTGCATCTGAGCCTTGCTTCCAGTTGAGAATGGCACTTTTTCCTTGGGCGCGCCCGGTGATTTTTCCAGTTGTGGGTGCCACAGAATCCAAAATAATGGTGTCTTTTACAGCATTAGTTGTTCTGTTTCCGCGTCCATCTTCAAGCCACACATTCACAGTTTTTGTTCCTTGACCTTTTGACAGCACAATTGCTTTTGAGTTCGCGAAATTTTCCCAGCTTGAGCATGCCGAGGTCAAACTTATACACATTTTTGCTACCCCACTTGGATCAGTTGCCTGAATCGCGAGGTTCGCCGCGGTATTACGCGTAAAGGTTTCGCCAGAGTTGATATTCACGGATCCCGTTGGCGGCGTAACATCGATGGGGGCCAGCGTATACGTCACCGTCACACCATTTGACGTCAAACCCGCAGCATTCTGTGCGCAGACTCGGTAATAATATGTACCGGGACTAAGCGGTCCGTGTGTTCTTGAGCGTCCATAGCTACTATAAACTATATCCCCCTCTGAACACGACGCAGGCATTTTGCTGGAAGAGTATACGAGCGTGTAAGTTTTGATGGCTGTCTCATGATCAACAAAACCATCCCAATCCAGCGCGATATATCGATCAATTGAGGCATTTGCCGCGATCAGGCGACCATCTGTTGGTGGCGAAGTGTCTAAAATGATCGAACTCCTTAGGGCCTGATCGATTTTTGTCGTATTACCGAGTTTGTCGCGAAGCAAAACATAAACTGTTTTCACTCCATCACCTGAACTTAAATCCCAAGAGCAAACCTGAGAAAATGGTACAAAGTTACTGCATGACGTGGTGTTTGACACACACATGGAGTCAATCCCACTAATATCTGTCACCTTGAATACTAGATTCACTCGGCGATCCGATGTGTATTGGTTGCCACGATTTCCGCCGATCACGAATGAGCCATTCGGTGCCTCAGTATCTGGTGGCTGAATAACTTTTACCGTAACTTTCCCGGCGTCTCCAGAAATCGTCAAATTGCCTGAGCGCTCAGTGGAGATGGGTTTTTCAAGATTGAGCACAAAGCCACCGCGACCTGT
>JBIJBX010000121.1:0-7549 GCA_044344995.1 Oligoflexales bacterium
ACAGTCCACTTGCATTGAGCTCCAGAGTTAATAGGCACCTCAAGTGATGACTCAAGTGTTTTGATTTCTGGTGGTAGGACAAACTGACATCTCGGTCCAAGAGCTGCGGCCAAATCAAGGCGCGGCAGTTTCAGCAAGGGATACGACGGGGGCACGATGATCTTTCCCGTTCCGGCAAGGCGATCTTGTATTTGATGAGGTGTTTCGCTTGGGAATGCAGACTTTAAGACACCAATTGCGGCCGCTACATGGGGGGTCGCCTGACTTGTACCAGACATGGTGACACCTGCCGCCGATATCTGAACCCCAGGCGCCAACATCTTTAGATCCGGCGAAAAACTTGAAAAGCAGGCGATTTTATCAGGTGCTGAGGCTTGTTTCTCCGTACACCCGAAGTCAACTGAACCAATGTCACTATCAAAAACTGCGCCCACTGAGACGGCACTTGGTGAACAGGCTGGATAATCAAGATAAACAGAGCCCATATTGCCCGCTGCCGCTGCCGTGAGTACCCCGGCATCTTTGGCAGTCGAAATCGCAACCGCTAAACTGCCTCCAAGGCAGTCTACAAATCCGTAACTACCAAAACTCATATTCATCGATGCAATGTTATATTTTGACTTATTGGCTATGACCCAATTGATCGCCCCAATAATGTCAGATCCGTAGGCGCCGTCGCCGTCAAATACATCAAGACCAATTATTTTAGCTCCCGGAGCAACCATCGCAACGATTCCAGATACGTTGGTTCCATGAAGCGTGGAATCATCAAGGACATTGTCAGCTGGCGCAAAGTCTTGAACATACGCTACTCGGCAAGTTTTTGCGGGAGTATTGGGCTTCGTGCACGAGCCGAAAGCAGCTCTTTTATAGTCAAGTCCAGTGTCGAGGATTGCTACTGATGCTCCATTACCAAAAAATCCTTTAGCCGCGGCCTCTGGCTGCCTTATGAGATTTAAATTTGCGTTCGAATTAAACTTAAATTTCACGTCTTCAGAAATACTAACAACGTTTGGATCATTGGCAAGAGCCGTGAGATCATTCACACTCTTTGCAGATACTTTAAGAATGGGAAGATGACTATAAGTGTCGTCGATTGCAATTTTCTTGCTACGTGCTGAGTCAAGAACCACTTGCTTTAGTGAACGAAACCTAGCGGCTCTGGCAGTAACAGCCGAATCCGAAAACGAGGCGTTCATCGACTCACTCATACCAAGAATTTGTGAATCATGCTTCACAACAACCAAAAGTCGCTGCGCTCGCCCAGTAGTTAAAGCAGCGAGTACGGGCTCTGACGGGCGATCAAGTTTGAAGTTGTTTTGAGCCGACTTCGATTCAGTGGTTCTTTGCTTGCAGGCAAAAAAACTCACGGCAGCGGTCATACTCAAGACGGCTAACAAATATTTAGACTTCCTAATCTTCATTTCGGAGTCATCGGCTACCGGACAGCAAAATTGATCAGGCAGAGTCTTAACCGTCAGAGCGGGCCGCAAATGGCCGCGACGAAGCGCTCCTTAACCGGCTGAAAATAATGAAATGATATTTACGTATTGAGTCTTTGCCAAATCTCTCTGGAAAGGATCCCCCATAATCCTCGATGATTCTCAGCTCTAATTCCTCATTTGTACTCAACAGTAGTCCCCCCGTCATTTTTGGGCCCTCACGGGGCCATTAAACATCAGGGTGACAGAATCGCTGCGTATTTAGAAACACTTCTAATGAGTGGCTCGCAAAAGACGGTCACAACGGGCTGAAATCACTGCAAAATTAAATAATCTTCATATCAAAAATCGCAAAAGCCGATCTAACCCCAAGCGAGATACATCATCAAAAACAGAAGCGGTCTACTGCTGGCCGGTACAATTTGGAGGGAAAATGAATTTGAACCAATTTAGCTCATTCATTTTGGCGTTATTAATCACCTCTGGCTGTAAATCCTCGACTGAAGAGTCCAGGACGAAGATTGTCGGCGGCACAGTTACTAACGGCTACACAGCAGTTGTGCAGCTTGGCGGTGATGGTTTGTGTTCAGGGACTTTTATCAAATCTAATGTGATCTTGACCGCGGCGCATTGTGATTGGAGTTCGATAAGCTACAATGGGATCGAACCTGTTAAGAATATCCGACACCCCAACTTTTCGAGAAAAAACTCCACGAGGTTAACGGAGATTGAATCTGGCTACGACATCAGAATACTGATTTTTGATAAAAATCTTGCTCAGAACGTGCTGAAAATAGCTGACGCTCCGGTAGCCTCAGGTTCAGTAGCGGCAACGATTGGATTCGGCTGTAATTCATGGTCGCCTGAGGACGGAACCCAAAGTGGAAACGGTTTTAAACGAGCGGGCCTCATCGAGGTATCATCGGTTAAAGAACATGTTATAAACACAGAGAATAGCAGCACATACGTTTGCCCTGGAGATAGTGGGGGCCCCTTACTCAATAGGAATGGAGACATTATTGGCGTTGCTTCGACAGCAAACACAGGCAGATCGACTTGGACTAACACAGGTCGCGCACAGAATCGGGCTTTCATAAACCAATATATCCAACAAAATAGCATTCCAAACCAAAACCAAAACCAAAACCAAAACCAAAACCAAAACCAAAACCAAAACCAAAACCAAAACCAAAACCAAAACCAAAACCAAAACCAAAACAATAATCAGACTCCTACACCGCCATATGGTCAACGTATTCTAGACTGTAATAAAGACTATGAAACTATTCGACAGTCATGGCAGTCCGGCATCTGCAGGAATAACTTGTCAGGGTTTTGTTACAATTATCGAGCAGGGAGTATCCTCTACAGCGGACGAGTATCATGCAATCCTAGTGATAGCAGCAACAACCAAAATACTTTGCCGCCCAATGGTCAATCACAAAATCCGAATAACAATCAGGCCCCCAAACCGCCATCTGGTCAACGCACTCTAGACTGTAATAATGACTATGAAACTATTCGACAGTCATGGCAGTCCGGCATCTGCAGGAATAACTCGTCGGGGTTTTGTTACAATTATCAAGCAGGGAATATTCTCTACGACAACGGGCGAGTATCATGCAATCCAAGCGAGAGCAGCAACAACCAAAATACTGTGCCGCCCAATGGTCAATCACAAAATCCGAATAACAATCAGGCCCCCACACCGCCATCTGGTCAACGCACTCTAGACTGTAATAAAGACTATGAAACCATTCGACAGTCATGGCAGTCCGGCATCTGCAGGAATAACTCGTCGGGGTTTTGTTACAATTATCAAGCCGGGAGTATTCTCTACGACAACGGACGAGTATCATGCCGTTAAGCGATATAGCGACGTGAAGGTGTATCTCTCTGTGCCTTAAACTGACCTAATTCAGCAATGAAATCATCCGAAAATAAATCCACGGGGGTGCCGAGAATCTGTCCAAATTTAACAAACGTGGGACCAAGCCGCTCCAAGGCCCGTCTAAGCCTTGTAGCAGTTTCCCGATCAGACCATGCTTCCGCACTGGTCGATGACAACTCAGTACCGGCAGCAAGCTTGAGATCAACTCTGCGACCGGTGAGAGATCCTAGACCTTCTTCTGCGAAGACTTTTACAATTTCTGCCAAGCATGTGATAGTCACTTAGATCTCCCGTTTTCTTTGAACACAAGTGTTATCTGAGAGATGGCGGCAAACACGAGGCGCGCAGTATTTACCTCTATTTACATCAATGAAAACTTCCAGCTTTCGGACAATTCTCGCTGACCATCACTTTAGTGAGGTGATTTCGGTCGATTTCGTTATCATGTTTGCGAATTGTTTGCGAACGGCAGCCTATTTTCTAGCGCCCAATAAAAAAACAGCCCTGATTTCTTCAATCAGGACTGTGACTTATGTTGGTAGCGGGGGTAGGACTTGAACCTACGGTCTTCGGGTTATGAGCCCGACGAGATACCAACTTCTCCACCCCGCGTCAATTTGAAGGCAAGTTATAGGCTTATGGCCCTGAAGTGTCAATCAAAGAAAACCCATAAGGTTTTTCATGACTTAGAGAGTCAATCATGATCGCTGGGGCTGGCGCCCAGATCTGCCACTAGCGTTCGCGCGGAGATGGGGTAAGCCCCCAATTCAACTGGCCTTCTAGGTATCAAAAGTATATTTGCGTTTGGTCGGACTAAACGCTAATATGGTTACATGGACCGGACGTACTGGAAAAACCGCATTACCGAGCACCTTAGGGATAGAAACGTCCTCTGGCTGAGCGGTGTGCGCCGAGTCGGTAAAACCACTTTGGTGAAAAGCCTACCCAACGTGGAATATTTCGACTGCGAGCTCCCCAGTGTGAGGCAGGCTTTAGATGAACCTGAGCGTTTCCTAAAACGGATGGGCAAGAAGACTATTGTCTTGGATGAGATTCACCGACTTCTAAATCCTTCAGAAGTTTTGAAAATTGCTGCCGATCATTTTCCTCATTTGAAAGTCATTGCAACCGGATCATCCACGCTCGCAGCCAAATCAAAGTTCAAAGATACTCTCACAGGTCGAAAACGCGAGTTGTGGCTTTTACCTGCGATTTACAGCGACATGAAATCACTACCATCCATAGACATTGACAAGCGGATGCTGCGCGGCGGGCTGCCACCATTTTTACTAGCTCAGAAGATCAATGATGTGGACTACGTCGAATGGATGGAAAGTTATTGGGCCAAAGACGTTCAAGAGCTTTTTGTTGTTGAGAAACGCGCGAGTTTTATGCGTTTTATTGAGCTTTTATTTAGACAAAGTGGGAATTTGTTTGAAGCTCAGTCGTTTGCCGCACCCTGTGAGATAAGTCGTCAGACTGTATTGAACTATCTTGAAATCCTTGAAACGACGCTACTGGCCTCGGTGATTAGGCCTTTTTCGGACGGCGGAAGTGGCGAAATCAAAGCTCAACCAAAGATCTACGGCTTTGACACTGGGTTTGTCAGTTTTTTTAGAGGCACTTTGGCGATTGATCATGAAGATCGAGGTAATTTGCTTGAACATCTTGTACTTGGAGAACTTCAGGCGATACTTTTGCGAAATGAAATTTACTACTGGAGAGACAAGCAGCGCCACGAGGTAGATTTTGTGGTCAAAAAAAGCCGTGGTAAAAAGTTCGTAGCTATTGAATGTAAAAGCAAATCATCAAATTTTGACGCATCTCGAGGCCTAAGGTCTTTTCGCAGTCGCTACCCAGACGGCAAAAACATACTCGTATCCCTAGACCGCTCAGAGCCAGAGACAAAGGTCATAGACGGGCATGAAATCACACTGTGCGGCGTCCAAGAACTCTCTGGTCTATTAAAAGACGTCTAAATTTTTGGCTCTCTTGAACCGGTCTTAGTCCTTCATCAGGTTCAAAGCAGACCCTGCCTTAAACCACTGAATCTGCTCGGCATTATAGCTGTGCTTGGCTTCAAACTTGTCTTTGGATCCATCCCTGTGGGTGATCTCGACCGTGAGATTCTTGCCGGGAGCAAAGCTTGAAAGACCGTGGACAGAGAGCTTATCACCCTCACGCACCTTCTCGTAGTCAGAAACATTTGCAAAGGTGAGAGCTAGCACGCCCTGTTTTTTGAGGTTGGTCTCGTGAATCCTTGCAAAGCTTTTTACAATGACCGCACTCACTCCTAAAAATCTTGGCGACATGGCCGCATGCTCACGGCTTGAACCTTCACCGTAGTTTTCATCACCAACTACAATCCAGCGCATTCCGCGTTTCTTGTAATCACGCGCCACTTCAGCAACGGTTTTGACTTCGCTATTGACTGCGTTTTTAGTTTTGCCGATGTCTTTTTCCATAAAAGCATTGGTCGCGCCAAGGAACATATTGTCGGAGATTTTGTCCAAGTGACCACGGAAGGATAACCACTTACCGGCTGGCGAGATGTGATCTGTGGTGGTTTTGCCTTTGGTCTTAAGGAGTAACTGATGCTCTACAAAGTCTTGACCATCCCACGCTGTAAAGGGCGCCAGAAGCTGCAGCCTTGGACTCTTTGGGCTAACTGAAACTTTTAGTTTGCTACCGTCAGTGGCAGGTTCTGCAAAACCAGCCAGCCCTTTCGCAAATCCAGTCATAGGAAGCTCGGCTCCCATCGGTGCGCGTAGACGAATTTTTTGGCCAGCTTTGTTGGTCAGATAATCCGTGTAGGGGTTAAAGCTAAGGCTGCCTGAGATGGCGTAGGCAACGACCATCTCTGGTGAGCCGATAAACCCTAGGGTCTCTGCATTGCCGTCGTTGCGAGCGCGGAAATTGCGGTTAAAGCTGGTGACGATGGAGTTTGGCGTACCATCCTTGATGTCATCACGCTTCCACTGGCCGATACAAGGACCACACGCATTGGCCATAACGACTGCTCCAAAGTCTTCGAAAACTTTAAGGAGTCCGTCACGCTTCATGGTGTTGTAGATTTGATCTGATCCTGGAGAGACCAGAAACTGAGTCTTAGCTTTTAGGCCTTGCTCCATGGCGTATTTCACAATACTTGCTGCGCGCGAGATGTCTTCATAGGAGCTATTCGTACAGCTACCGATAAGACAGGCCGAGATGCGGTCGTGGTAGCCTTTTTCTTTTGTCTCAGATCCAAGTTTTGAGACAGGCCTGGCAAGATCAGGAGTATGGGGACCGACGATCTGAGGCTCAAGCTCGGAGAGATTAATCTCGACGACTTCGTCATAATACTTCTCTGGGTTTTTCTCGCACTCCTCGTCTGCTCTCAGGTGAGCAGAATACTGATCTGCGAGATCTGCCAAAGCTGAGCGGTCAGTGGTACGCAGGTATGTCCCCATGCGCTCATCGTACGGGAACACCGAACAGGTTGCACCGAGCTCTGCTCCCATATTGGTGATGGTCGCCTTGCCGGTACAAGAAATAGATTTTACGCCTGGGCCAAAGTATTCGACGATCTTGTTAGTCCCGCCTTTAACTGTGAGTTTGCCGCAGAGAGCCAAGATGACGTCTTTGGGAGATGTCCAGCTTGACAGGGATCCGGTTAGTTTGACGCCAATGAACTTTGGATTTAAGAGCTCCCACGGCATTCCAGCCATCACGTCGACTGCATCCGCACCACCAACACCAATGGCACACATGCCAAGGCCTCCAGCGTTTGGAGTATGAGAATCAGTTCCGATCATAAGACCGCCTGGGAAGGCGTAGTTTTCAAGGACGACTTGGTGGATGATGCCGGAGCCTGGCTTCCAAAAACCAATGCCGTATTTTTTGCTGGCTGATGCGAGGAAGTCGTATACCTCTTCGTTGTCGCTGTTGGCCACCTTCATATCTTTATTAACGCCCTTACGAGCAACGATCAAGTGATCACAGTGCACAGTCGACGGTACGGCAACTTGCTTTTTGCCAGATTGAATGAACTGCAAAATTGCCATCTGAGCTGTGGCGTCTTGCATGGCCACGCGGTCTGGGCGAAGCATGATAAAGCTCTTGCCACGAACGTAAGATTTTACGTCAGAGTCATTATCTAGATGTGAAAAAAGAATTTTCTCGCCCAGGGTTAACCCGCGACCGAGGGCCTTGCGGTATTCATTAAACTTCAACT
>JBIJBX010000065.1:0-11480 GCA_044344995.1 Oligoflexales bacterium
ATTGAGTTTGGCCATGGTTTCCGCCATTTCAATGGCTGCGCTGGCTGCATCGCGGCCTTTATTGCCGAACTTGATGCCACTTCGGTTCAGCGCCTGCTCAACTGTATCGGTTGTAAGAACGCCAAAAATGACGGGTGTGCCGGTTTCGCGAGATGTCTCCATAACGCCTCGCGCACACTCGCCCGCTACGTAGTCAAAATGAGGGGTTTCGCCTTTGATGACGGCACCTAGGGTCACTATCGCCGCGTATTTTCCAGATCTAGCAGCTGTACTAGCCACAACGGGGATCTCAAAACAGCCAGGCACCCACAAAGTTTCAACCTGATCGGTCAGTCCAGCCGCATCGAAAACATCCTGCGCGCCCGTGAGAAGACATCGAGTAATCATTTCATTAAATCTGGCAACAATGACAAGGAATCGCCCAGATTGGTTTTTCATTTGTTTGGCAGGGGTCTTTGCCATAGATGTGCTCTCCAAAATTTTAGCTATTGCTAATTAATACATGATCGACAATTTCAAGTCCAAATCCAGCCAGACCCTTAAAAGTTCTTTGCTGAGAGACGTGCGTGCGCATTCGCTGTATGCCCAGAGAACGAATGATTTGCGCACCAATTCCCAGCAACCGAACATCCATTCCCATGGCTGCACCGTCGTCTTTTTGTTCCGAGGTTGATTGGGACTTTGATTCAGCTGAAAAGACGTCTTTTTGTGGGTAGCTTAAATAGACCAGTGCGGCGGCCTCGGAGGTCCGCAGTAGTTTAAGTCCATAGTCTATCAAATCATTTTTGGCACCCGTTCCGCGACTAAAGACATCGATGAACGGTTTTTGCCGATGAACACGTACATCCACAATACAAGAGCTAAAATGCTCTTTGCCCTTTAGCAAAGCCATATGCCTTGAGCCATCAAGAACGGATTCGAAAATAATACTTTCAAATTGTCCCTGGTCCGTTTCGATTGAACCCTGCTCAATAACTTTCACGAGGCTATCACGCATCAGACGATAGGCGATGATGTCGTCAATGGTGATAATTGGTAGGCGATGCAGCTTGGCAAAACGCTCAAGGTCAGGCATTCGCGCCATGGTTCCGTCATCATTCATGATTTCACAAATAACGGCAGCAGGTTTGCAGCCAGCCAGTCTGGCGAGATCAATCGATCCTTCCGTGTGACCTGATCGCTCCAAAACCCCACCTTTTTTGGCTAAAAGTGGAAACACATGTCCAGGTACGCAAAGATCTTCGGGCTTAGATTCATCAGCTACGGCAACGCGAATCGTATGAGCTCTGTCTGCGGCTGAAATACCGGTTGTGACGCCGTGCCGAGCCTCAATACTCACCGTGAACGCAGTTGTATGGCCGCCAGCATTTTTGCTGACGTCATCCATGAGTGGTAATTTGAGGCGTTTTATGAACTCTGGCGCCATTGGAAGACAGATTAATCCGCGAGCTTCCTTGGCCATGAAATTTATCTTTTCTGCGGTTACATGCTCAGCAGCAAAAACTATGTCGCCCTCATTCTCACGCTGTTCATCGTCGACCATGATTACCATGCCACCTTTTCGGATGGTTTCGATGGCTTCGATGACTCGGGCTATGCTCTTTTCCATGGAAATTTGTGTCTCCCCGATTTTATCGAACGACTCAATAAGGCGTGTAACAACCAGAAAAATGTTCAAAGAACGGATCTTGACCGAGGCGGACCTTGGCCCTTGTAAATCAGCTATTTACCACATGAACGACCCACTCCGGAGGCCTCTATATGAATCGTGATTAAGAAAAAAGCAATGATTTTAATGGGCACTATGAGGGTCGAGGCCAGCATCACTTAAAAGTTTATTAATATCAGGCCCTTGTATTTTTGGCGAAGATCACCATTGGAGGCCCTAAAAACCTCGCGGGTCGATTAAATTTAGCGCCTTGTTGCCCATGCGTGGGTTAGACGCTCTAAATGTTTGGCAACAATATCAGTCTCAATGTTGACGACGTCTTGTTCTTGGCATTGGGACAGCCGGGTCGTCTGCCATGTGACTGGAATTATCATAAATGACATTACGCATCCGTCATTTTGGTCGGCAACATTGTTGATTGTCAGGCTGATACCATCGATGGCGATGGAGCCCTTTGCGACAACATATTTGGCGAATTCGAGGGGGATTTTGATCTGAAGCTCGTGAAAACCCTGCTGCGGCTTAATGAGTATGATCTCGCCACGTGTATCGACGTGACCAGTTACAATGTGGCCACCTAAACGGTCACTAGCGCGCATGGCACGCTCTAGATTCACCAACCCACCAGGCTTTATTGAGGATAACGAGGTCTTATTGAGCGTCTCCGGGCTGACGTGGAACGTGAGTGGTCCAACCCCGCCGTCACCAATTTCAGATAAACAGACGCCATTGACAGCGATGCTATCGCCATGATCCCGATGGAAATCTATCCCGGGGTCGACGACGAGAGTACAAACGCTAGAGGTCATTTGAGATATTGACGTTACTCGTCCAGTTCTCTCAACAATTCCAGTAAACATAGGGATTACACGCCAGGCGCTTGAATAGCATTGAGCTCGCGCATGAATTGTTCGGTATCCTTGAAGTCCTTATAGACTGAAGCAAATCGAACATATGCGACTTTATCCAGCACGGTGAGAGCTTCTAAAACCATGCCGCCGAGCTTCTCGCTTGCAACTACCCGCTCGCCTGCGTCTTGAATGTTGCGCTCAATGCGGCCCAGCAAACCCTCAATTTGGTCGATAGTCACCGGACGTTTTTGGCAAGCCACTTGGATTGATCGCAGCGCTTTTTCACGATGGTAAGGTTCAACCCTGCCATCACGTTTTTTTATTTGGAAAACAAACGCTTCTTCTTGCTCATAAGTCGTGAAGCGGTAATTGCATTCCGGGCAGGATCGACGACGACGGACAGCGCGACCTTCATAGGAAAGGCGGCTTTCCAAAACTCTCGTGTCTTCATGACCACAACCGGGGCAACGCAAATTTAACCTCTTTACCTTTTAACGTTTAAGCTAACCATTCAGGATATAATGGAAAACGCTCAGCCAGCGATAAAACGTCTCGGCGGATTCTATCTAGTTCTGTCGGATTGTCTATATTTTTAAGCACTCGGGCAATCAATTCACCCAAAAGCTCCATCTCGGCGGTGCCCAAGCCCCTGCTGGTTACAGCCGGCGTTCCAATTCGCACACCACTCGTTACGAAAGGGCTACGCTTTTCTTGGGGAACCGTATTTTTGTTTACTGTGATCTCGACCTTTCCGAGAGCTTCTTCAAGCTGTTTACCCGTTATTTCAGTGCCAGAAAGGTCAAGCAGCATAAGGTGATTGTCAGTGCCACCCGAAACCAGCTTGATGCCTTTTTTGGTCAGATGAGCAGCTAATGCCTTGGAGTTCGCGACGACGGCCTTTTGGTATGTTTTAAAGGAAGGATCTAGAGCCTCTTTGAAGCAAACAGCTTTCGCTGCGATGACATGTTCCAATGGGCCGCCTTGAACGCCTGGAAAAACAGCTTTGTTCAGTTTCGGCGTTAACGACTCATCGTTCCAAAGGATGATCCCACCCCTTGGGCCACGCAGTGTTTTATGGGTTGTTGAAGTTGTCACGTGCGCGTGGGGTATGGGACTTGGATGATCACCGCTAGCTACCAACCCCGCGATATGCGCCATATCAACCAGCAGATAGGCACCCACTTCATCAGCAATTTCGCGAAACCGCTTAAAATCAATGACTCGTGGGTAGGCGCTGGCGCCTGCAATAATCATCTTGGGCTTAAGCTCTCTTGCACACTTTAAAACATGATCGTAATTGATTGTCTCGGTGACGGGGTCAAGGCCGTAAAAATGTGATTCATATAAAATTCCGGAAAAGTTGACCTTACTGCCATGGGTCAGGTGTCCACCGTGTGATAAGTCAAGCCCAAGGATCCGATCTCCAGCCGAAAGGAGCGCGAGAAAGACGGCTGCGTTTGCTTGGGCGCCCGAGTGCGGTTGAACGTTCGAAAATTTTGCGCCAAATAATTTACACGCCCGTTGAATGGCCAAATCCTCGACTTTATCGACAATCTGGCAGCCGCCGTAATAGCGTTTACCAGGAAGACCTTCAGCATATTTATTGGCGAGGACGTTTCCCATCGCAGCGATCACAGCTCGAGACGCAAAATTTTCCGAGGCGATCAGTTCTAGTCCGTGTTTTTGACGTAGTAACTCGCCCTGAATAAGATCAAACACTTCCTTGTCGCTGGTGCTTAGAATGTCCCAAGGTCTGTTGGCTTGCATGAGAACTATAACCTCCTGTTGGACTTTAGTTTCTTGGGGTGAGCGCGGAGACTCTGCGCTCGATTTCCCGGATTTTATCCAATCTGATTTGATGACGTCGTCCGCCAAACGGTGTTTCAAGCCAAGTTTTGACTAGTTCAGTTGCGCGCATGTGATTGATCAGGCGAGCGCCTAAACAGAGAATGTTCGCATTGTTGTGCTCTTTGGCAAGTTTTGCCGAGAGCTCGTCCCATGCGACCGCAGCCCGCACTCCTGGGAATTTGTTAGCAGCAATCTGCATTCCAATACCAGAGCCGCAAATCAAAATTCCACAATCGAGCTTGCCAGAGGCAACATCCGCCGCCACTGCGGCAGCGTAATCGGGATAATCGACGGAGGTTTTGCATTCAGCCGCAACGCCATAATCCACAGCCTTGTGATCTGTTAGTTTGAGCATTTCAACAACGAGCTGCTTTAGCTCTTTGCCAGCGTGGTCAGCTCCAATGCCAATCGTAAGGGCCATGGTGGACCTCCTTGCAATGGTAAAGAAATGTAAGAAGAAACGTGCAAAGAAATCGGGGTCCTTTTCAGGACCCCGAGTTTTTTAGCAGAAGATTAAGCTTCACCGGCACGTTTTATGAATTGAACCGCGTCATCAACAGTGCGGATGTTCTCCGCCTCTTCATCGGGGATATCCACTCCGAAGGCTTCTTCCATAGCCATGACTAGCTCAACAATGTCCAGCGAATCTGCACCCAGATCTTCGATGAACTTTGCTTTACCAACTACGGCGCTTTCTTCGACACCCAGTTGTTTAACGACCAATTGTTTTACACGATCCTCAAGAGACAGATTGCTCATGTTTAACTCCACGATGAACATTTTTTGGAATGTAAGTTTTAACCTATGGTCATAATGGGTTGCAACCATTAAATGGCTACCGCCCGCGACTTTGGCTAGATTTGATTAACATATTGTATTTATTAGAGTTTGTAGGACGTCGCAAGGCTGAATGTTTGCATATCAATATTGATCTGTTGAAGGCTTAGGTCTCCTTGGATCATCTGTTTTTGGCCTTGTCCCCACTGGCGCACCATGATGAATAAGTTTTCAGAGCGTCCATTGCGAATACCAAAGGCAGCTGAGAATCCCCTGTAGTTTATTTGAGCCGGAGCCGTAGTGTTCATAGCGGGTTGGGGCTTGTCCACAAGCGAACTGTTGGAGAACGCGCCACCGGCGATGAGCAGTGATTTAGCGCGAAGTTCTATGCCAAAACTCCAGTCGGTCATAGCGCGAGTGTCAAAGCCTCCATTGTTGGCCCAAGGCGTTTTGGTTGGTGCGTAGTAGACCGCATCGGCGGTCACCAACGCGTAGTCAACGGGGGTCCATGCTAACCCCAGATTCCAGGTTCTAACAGTAAGTTCATCTTCTCGGTGGGTCAGCAACTGATCGGTATTCAACTCCGGGCTTGTTCCGGTGTGAATGATAGAACTTGTCGCAAGAGTGGTCTGATCACTCAAGGCACGGGGAATCCTGACGGAGACACCTGCTGAGAGTTCAGAACCTTTCAGCAGTAATCCGGCTACGGTCAATGTCCCTTCGTTTTTGGTGCTGAGCCGCGAAAATCCGTCGTAAAAAACTCCTGATTGATAGGTCGACCTTTCTTTGACGTTGGTCTGCTTTTGACGGCGATAGTAAAATTCACTCAGTCCTAGTGACACGTGCTTGCCCATATTTAAAGCGAAACTCACACCCGTGTGAATCAAACTCCCCGACGTCAACTCCGTACGGTCATATTGGAATGTCGATGAGGTGATGGATCTCTGGGGAAGAACTTCTGCCAGGCTGGTGGACTCTTGAGCAGCAATCGTTTGAGATTCGTCGGTGTTCTGTTGTTCTAGAGAAAAGTAACTCCAGCCAACTGCAAAAGGGCCAAGATTGGTATTGGCTCCGGCAAAACCAGGATAAATGGAAGCGGAGCTTTCCGTTAAATCTTGGGCGCTGACCACTTCGGAGATAGTCTTTTTTGCTGTTGAAAAGTTGTTAACCGTCGCGCTGACACCGGGTCCCTTCAAAAATCCAAGCCCTGCCGGGTTATACCAACCAGCAGAGGCATCGTCGGCCACGGCGGTGAAAGCGCCGCCAAGTGCTTGGGCCCTTGATCCCGGCAGTATCATTCGCTTATTGGTGGATTCACCGAAGCAAGCTGTACTCACAAAGAAAAGCCAGAGACCACACAAAGCTCTCAGCGGCCGCTCTCCAGGCGCTTGGAAAATCCTTAAATTTAGGATACTTGTCCTCATACTTGGTGGTTCGGTTGAACCTGTGTTTAAATTTAACCAAGACATTTGTGTTTTTAGCAAATGACGATTTTAATTCTGTCGATTACAGGTGGTTGGCAGATATTTTCAAAGTGAGGCATTGCATCAGCTTGCGGTCTTTCAAGTTGCCATCGAAACCAGCCCTCGTGGTTGCCAGTGATGTACACATTCGCGATTCAAATGATACTCGTTATGCGTTGCTATGCCAGTTGATTGAAGAGGCCACGCAGGCGCGGGCTCAAGCCCTGGTTTTAAATGGCGACATCTTCGAGTTCTTTTTTGGCTGGCGCTCCTATTTCAAGAATAAATATTCAAGGCTGCTCAGCCTGCTCGACAAATTGGCGGCCACCGGTGCCCAAGTTTGGTTTATTGAGGGAAATCATGAGTATGGTCTCGACGGATTAGTTCGTCATTTTCGCTTTAAGATAGTTCCTAGTGACGGCGGGATCTTCATCGCCCCCGATGGAAAAAGAATTCTGGTAGCCCACGGTGATCTACTAAGTCCAGATTTTAATTACAGAGTCTTTCGGCGTATCATGCGTAGTCAGTTTGTTAATTGTCTCGCATTTATTTTTCCGCAGACGATTTTAGATCGTCTTACGCTTTGGCTCGCAAAAACTTCACGCAGTAAAGACAAGTACCGAGTGCTTGAGCACGATAAGATTCGCGCGATGGCGGCACATAAAATGCGTGAACAGTGCGCCGACGTCATTATTTTTGGGCATTTTCATCACCCTTATGACGATAAAATACAAAATAGTGGCCACCTGCTCAGTGTGACTAGTTGGGATGAACCGTCATGTATAGTCGTCGCTCAAAATGGCGAGATTCTGCGCATGCACCCACAGCCTTCAAATGTTGCGGCGAGCGAGGGCTAAAAGGCCTACGGAACTAAGTGTTGCTTTTTTGCTAGTCTTGAGCGACCACGAGTTATCCTCAAAATCAAAAGCCGCACCATATTGCCAGCCCTGACTAGGTCTCTCGCCAACATACATTCCCACGCGGTAGGCCATAGTGGATCCAGAAATGATTTCGCGGAAAACGCCTTTCACGCCGAATTGGCCTGAGTAGTACAGCGGATAAAAAACCTCACCAGTCCACTCGATCTTTTCGCCGATGAAGTCGGGCTTGGCCCAACCGTGAACACCCATGGTGAATCGCATCATGGTCATATCCCAGCCACCGCTAGTCTCGCCTGTGATGCTAGCACTGGAGAAAGACGCCAATAGACCGAAGTAGACGTCATCGGCTCCAGGGAGCAAATCCTTCATAAACATGTGCCAACGGCCTGCACTGTGAATGTTGTAACTGAAAAAGCTGCCATCCCCGGTCGGTCCATAGCCAAAATCAACCCCGTAGTTGAAATCAATAGTATCTGAAAAGTCGCGATGAATATCCGCGGCAGCAGCGTTTACCAACCAAACTGGTAATGTTGCTTTGGCGCTTGCCGAGCCAGAGACGCTCCACATACGCATCCCTGCCCAGGTCCGCATCTCGCTGCCTTTAGGCAGGATTCGCGCAGTAAAATTATCTGTCGAAGGCCCCTCTTCTTGTGGTTTGCCTGGAAGCTGCGTCTGATCTTCGCTTGTGGGCGTTGATGCAACTGGATTCGACGCGGGCTGCGTTGCTGGAGGTGTTACGGGTGTTTTTGCCGCCTCGGTCACGCTAGCTGTATTTGCCGCTGAATCTGCTTGGACTGGTGGTGCGGGCTTTGGCACAACCTGCTCAGGCACTGAAACTGGCGGAGGGGTCGAATTTTTTACAGTTTCAGTGGGATTAGGCGTTTTGCTGTCGGCAGCAAAACGTGAACGGCCGGATATGTCTTGGATACGAACGCCCTGCCCGGACTTCACACTGTTATCTTTTGCAAGAGCGGATATCTTGGCGATTGCGCTACGCGACTTTACTTCGATAACTTCTACGGAACCAGTTCTTGAGGTGTTAAATTTCAACCACCCGCCATTGACGGGGTGCACACTGACAATTGTCGTATCAAGGACGTCATACTTGTCACCAACTTTCACTCCTTGATCGGTTCCGCCTGAAAGCGTGACGTATGCACCATTAAGGCTCGTGATGTGTGCGTCAACTGGTAAGCGATTTATCATACGCAAAACCAAGTCCGTCAAACGGCCTGTGATTTTATCCTTGCTAGCATTCACGAGCGAAGTCTTCGGAACAACATCGCTTTCCTGAAGGCGCGTTTGCAACTTTGGCGAAAGTAAACGTGCTGTTAGCACGATCATGTCGCCCCTTGACGCAACATCGAGGCTCACAAACGCACTGAGCTCATGGTCACGTTCAAGCTCCTTTCGCCCCGCATCGGTTGACCATAAAGAGCGAACCACATCATCATTTAGAAACACAAATCGCTTACTCGCGCGAACTGCTGGTGAGAATTCGGCGTCAATCATTTTGCGTGCATCGTTAAGCTCACGCCAGGGGCCATTTTTCTCCCATTGTACCGGAATAACGCCAGCGTAGTAGAGAGTGGGTAGCTCGGTTTGAGAACCTGCCGACGCGTCAGCGCCAAGGGCAATATTGTGGTGCGCCAGGACAAAGATCGCGATGACAAAGATTTTAAATTTTTTCGATATCATGACTCTTCCCATCAAATGAAATTCTACGTTTTACGTCCTCGATTATAGTTTCCAAATAGACCGGTCTAGACCAGACTTTTTGTAAATTGCGAAGTGTTTCCATGCAGTAGTCTTGCTTTAGGTCAATTCCATTGTGTTCGTGTAGCAGGAGGAGCTCTCCGCGGTTTTTGAAGTTGCCGTCAACGACAGTAATAATCGGCTGTCCAAAGTTGGTTAGCTGCTGCAATAGCTTTTGCTTGATCGGCTTAAATTCCCGCGACGAAATAACGTGCTTTCCACTTCGCTTATCATAATCGTAGAGAAATAGACGATGGAGGTGGCAGAAATCCTCGTCGAGAAATTCATCGATAAATGTGAGATCGTTGTGAAATTTGCGGACTTCAAAGATTTTCTTTTTACCCAATCCCGCTTGCGTATCCCACTCGGCGCGTTTTTTCGGGTCATCGCAGTTGACATAGTCAAGTCCAAATTGCCCCCTGTTCCAACGATCCTCAATGTGACGGAACAGCTCAACTCCGATTTTATATGGGTTTATTGAGCCAGGCGCTGCCGCGACGACGCCTGAGTAGTGATCACAGTAGTCGACGATTTCGCTGCCATGCAGTGGGCTGAGGCGTGTCATCATCATAGAGTGCCAGTAAGTGGCCCAGCCCTCGTTCATGATTTTAGTTTGACCCTGTGGCGCAAAGTAATAAGACTCGTCGCGGACAATCTCGAGAATTCGCTTTTGCCAGGAAGCTATTGGGGCATGATTGATCAGAAATTTGAGAACGTCTCTTTCTGGTCGCTCCGGGAAATTCTTTGCCTTGCTTTGCTCCTTTTGTAGCCGAGTCTTTTGAGCGTCGAGAAAATCTTTTGGATTTATGTAAGAATCCAAGTACCCCTTGGTTTCGATCTTCGGCACCTGAACTACTTCGTCGGCCCCTAAATCGGTCTTACCAACGTTAACCGGCGCGGCCCGATATGGCGCGGTGATGTCGATCAAATTCTCGATACTCAAGCATGTATCAAGAAATGATTCGACCGGATCTGTTCCGATCTCATTGATGGCTCGTCTGACGAAGGTGGCATGATTAGCCATTTGATCGAGCATTTTTCGGTTGGTTTTAGAGAAGTAATAATTATTTTTAAAGAAGTCGCAGTGTCCCAGTACGTGCGCAATGACGGTCTTCTGGAAGACCAAGCTGTTGGCTCGAAGTAGATAGGCATAGCAGGGGTTATTGTTGATCACCATCTCATAGATGATGCTGAGTCCATATTCATAGCTTTTGGATAACTTGTCGTACTCCATGCCAAATTTCCAGTGCGGATAGCGCGTTGGAAACCCGCCGTAGGAGGCGATTTCGGAGAGCTGATTATAGTCAACAAGCTCAAAAATAGTGGGGAAAAAATCTAGGCCCGCATTGCGTGCCACATCCTCCAGATTGGACACGGCGTCGGCTAATTCTTGCGGCAATTGGGTATTGACGTACATGACTATTTCCCCTTGCCCAGGAATATTTTTAAGGCATCCATAATCGAGTCTCGGTCTTTAATTTGAGCCAGAGTCAGCTTCTCATTTTTTTCGCCGAAATGCTTTTGAAGGTCCCTGAGAAATTGACCTGATCCGTACCTGCTTTCTACCTGACCATAGCAGAATAGGTTTGCCTTTGACATGATGTCAGCTTCTAGGAGCTTCATGCACTCGTTGGTATCATTTCCTGACCAGTTATCGCCGTCCGAGAAGTGGAAAAGATATATATTCCATTCATCAACCGGGTAGGCGTCATCCATGATTTTTAGCGCCAGCCGGTAGGCTGAGCTAATTAAGGTTCCACCTGATTCGCGTGTTCTATAAAATGTATTCTGATCAACTTCCCGCGCCGTCGCGTCGTGAATTATGTATCGCCGATCGAGGCCTGTGTATTGGCTTTGGAGCCATGTATCCAGCCAAAAGCTTGTAAGTCGAACAATTTCCTTTTGCTCATCACCCATTGAACCAGACACGTCCATCATGTAGATGATCACGGCGTTGGCAACCGGTTCGTTGTAGATTTTGAAGCTTCGATAGCGTTTGTCGTCTTTGATGGGAACAACAATTGGATTTTCAGGATCGTATGTTCCAGACGCGATCGTTCTTTTTAGCGCTTCCCGGTAGGTTTTTTTGAAGTTTCGTAAGGACTCTGGACCTTGGGTTACGATACCGGTGTATTTGTAACGCTTACTCTCGACATTTTTTTTGCCTTTATCTTGAATGTTTGGCAACTCAAGCTCTTCACTGAGGAGCGAGGCCAGCTCCTCAAGGGAAACGTCC
>JBIJBX010000247.1:0-3717 GCA_044344995.1 Oligoflexales bacterium
ATCCTAGGGAACCCCATCAACCTAAACCACTAGGCAAAACTAGAATAGGTAATTCAATACGGGTTTTGCTAAACAGCTAAATGACACGAACTAATCGAATGATTCGTGAGCATTATAAACAAAAGCCCTCCTTGCTTATTTAGCAGGAGGGCTTTTGGGTCTTAAACTTTAGCGAAGTTTAGAATAACTTGTGAATCAAAGAGATTCGCTGTTCGACTTGCGGCATGCGTGCTCCATCACTCGAAGATACTCCAGCGGCATACCAGCCATCGTTTCTAACTCTCGTTAACGACTGCACGGATGTCAATTTGTCAGCTGCGTAATTCAAGACGAAGTCAGTCGTTGTAGCATCACCGATCTTGTAGCCTGTCTTCTCGACAGACTCAGAACCGTTGGTATCTCTAACCTCGTAAACAGGCGCGAACTCACGATCAATAAATGTGTCAACCGAAAGGCTTAGTTTAGGCGTTGCTTTTGGTGTCAGCGTGAAGCCCACAAGATACTCTACCATCGTCGTAGGTTCACGATTATCGATGGTTTTTGTCTCTGGCTTGCCCGCTTGATCCAATGACAGTGAGCCATTACGCCTAATACCCACATCAGACCGCGTCGGCTGCGTTCCCGAAGCGACATGTGGTTCAAACCCAAGGCGAAGGTCCAGTGTACCAAGAGCCAAGTCAACGGATTTGGCTGCCGTTAAATTCACTGCCGCATCAGAGGTGAAATCACTGCCGTTGTGTGGCAGATAACCTTGAACATAAGGGGTCACCGAGAACACCTCACCTGAAAGAGCTGCAAATGTCGCTTGATAAGTGCTAGCCGACTGGGAGTACATACTTGTTCTGGCTTCATTAGTGATCGGAACTTCAACATAAACGTCGAGGCGATCATTAAAAGCTTTAGTTCCAAGCCTTGGCACAAGTCGGTAGCTTGAAACACCATTGTCGATTTTCCCGTCGGTATTTTTCCAACGCATGCTCGTTTGTCGCAGTTCAATGCGGCCATACATATTTTCAATAGGCGTCATGATTGCAGCCTTCTTGTTGGTTGCCGTCACTTCAGCGCCCATACTAAGTCCGGCAAAAACCGCACTGGAACTCACGACGATCAACTTCACAATCTTCTGGCAATCGAGCTTTTTCATTGGAATTCTCCCTAAATTTGGCAGGTAAACGCTCTGTTATCCAAAACCATAAAAAAACACAAGCTAACTTTAGAAACCCTTTTAGAAGTTCCCTTGGTTCTAAACGAGCGCAGCGGCCGTTTCAATCTTTGATGTGCGAGAAAAATCAGAAAAAACGACACCTTGGCTTAACCGGTCACAAACCTAAACCAAGGCGCCAAGACTCTGGCCATTTTGGCATAGATCCTGTGCCCCCTGAACAACTGCAGGGACCATCCCGTCGTCGCCGACGCCCCTATCTAGCTGCCTGTCCATGTCATACTTGGGATCCCATTGAAACCTGTTCTCTTGATCAGATGGCCACACTTGCGCCCTGAATGTGACCCCCTGATCCCTAAGTTCTCTGGCGAAGTTTCGAACGAGTTCGTAGCAATCCGAGATTTTTCCTGTCTGGCTGATGGCTTCACGTAATTTCTTACCGGCAGGCCAGCCTTTGGCGTACCACAAAAGATGCTTTCGCATGCACACTGCACCTGACCCTACATCACCATATTCGCTCTGCTGCCAAGCCAGGTGATCAAGTACGGTCATCTCCCAATCATCAACGGATACGGGAGTTTCTTTGTCTTTGATTGCGTTGAAAACCCAGGGGTTCCCCAAAGCTCCGCGACTCACCATGACGCCGTCAACGCCCGCTCTTTCGCGCATGTAACTAGCGTCACTTTGGGAAAATATATTGCCATTGCCGATCACTGGAATTGTGGCTTTGCGTTTGAGCTCAGCCATAGCATCAAGATTTACTGGTACACCGTAATCATCACTGCGAAGACGGCCGTGAATGGTGATCCACTCCGCCCCACCTTGCTCGGCCGCATCCAGCACTTCAGGCCATGTAATGGTCGAACGGTCCCAACCGAGTCTTATTTTTACTGACAGAGGTTTTGACGTGGCTTCTCTAGCGGCTTTTGTTGTTTCGTAGACGCGCTTTGGGTCTTTTAAAATGCCACTGCCGCACCCTGACTTGACAACTTTATTGACGGGACAGCCCATATTGATGTCGATGGTGTCAAACGGCATCTTGTCCAGAATTTCCACCGCACGCCCAACTTCATCGGCAGTTTTGCCGGTTATTTGTACGCCCAGAATTGACTCTGACTCGTGGCGTTTGAGCATATCAAACGTACGTTTACTTTCATAAAGCATGGCCGTCGCAGAAATCATCTCAACATAAGTCAAATCAGCGCCGTGCCGTGCACACGAGCGCCTAAACGGATGATCAGAAACGCCAGCTAGGGGCGCAAGGATCACCGGAAACTCGGGCAATCCTAGTTTCGCGAACACAGCACTTTTTGATGTGAAAGACTTGGTCATCGGTAAACACTTCTTCTCTTGTTTAAAGCAACCATGAGCTACCAAGAATATTCATTAAAATCAATATAAAATGCTTAAAATAGTCAAACCTCTACTTGCTACAAGTCGCTGATTTCATTAAACTACTGACTCTTCTGACCAAAGCCCCGCAAAGGAGACTTTTGATCCCATGCTAGACATTAAATACATTCGAGATAACGCAGACCTCATCAAAAAAGGCGCCCGCGATAAGAGAAACAATATAGATCTCGACCTTCTTCTGAAGCTAGATGCCGAAATAAGACCCCTGCAAACCACCTGGGAAGAACTGCAAGCAACACGAAATCGCTTATCAAAAGAAATCGGCAAAGCATCCCCTGACCAACGCGAGGCCATGAAAGCCGAAGTTCAAGACGTCAAAGCCAAAATGGAAAAAATCGAGGCTGAGCTCGCCGCAAAAAAACCAGAATTTGAAGCCATGCTTCTACTTGTGCCACAGCCTGCACGATCAGACGTGCCGATCGGAAAAGACGACACAGAAAATCTCGAAATCAAAAAATGGGGCACCCCTCCAGCATTTGATTTTAAGCCTCTTGATCACATTACGCTTGGGCAAAAAAACGGTCTCGTGGATTTTGAGCGTGGAGTTCGTATTGCTGGCAGCCGCAGTTATGTACTGACAGGGCTTGGTGCACGCCTTGAGCAGGCCGTACTACGCTACGTTTACGACAAGCTCGCCACCAAAGGCTATCAGCCTATGAGCGTGCCTGTTCTTGTGCGCGAGGACTGCATGACTGGCACCGGTTACTTCCCTACTGGGCGAGAGCAAGCCTACTACTGCGAAAAAGACGAAATGGCGTTGGTGGGAACGGCCGAAGTTCCACTTACAAGTTTCTACGCTGGCGAAATTTTGCCAGAAACAGACCTACCAAAAAAAATGATGGCCTGGAGCGGTTGCTTTCGGCGTGAGGCTGGCACTTACGGGAAAGACACGTCAGGACTTTACCGCGTCCATCAGTTCCAAAAAATTGAGCAAGTGATTATCGGTATCGCCGATGAAAAACAGTCTGAATCCTATCACGCAGAGCTCCTAGCCAACGCCGAAGAGTGTCTCCAAGATTTTGGCCTACCATACCGCGTGGTCTACGTCTGCACGGGTGATCTCGGCCAGGGCCAAGTGCGCAAACATGACATTGAGACCTGGATGCCGTCTAGAAACGGCTACGGCGAAACCCACTCATGCT
>JBIJBX010000248.1:0-3712 GCA_044344995.1 Oligoflexales bacterium
TGGATTTTTTTTCTCAGACGCTCGGGCTAGTGCGACCATTTTACCAGAGATGTCGACGCCAATGACAGTCTTTGCGCCTAGCTCCTTAATTTTTCTTGCATAGATCCCCTCACCAGAACCTAAATCTAAGACGGCCTTGTCATTTACATTGCCGATTAAATACAAAAGTAAAGGCTGTTCAGCATAGGTGCGAAATGGAAGTTGCTTTGATTCTTGGTATTCTTTTGCGAATGCGTCGTACTCAGCACCTTTCATTTGTGCCTCATAAAATATCGATCGCGGAAAAGTATTGTGTGAGCGCACTTATCTAATTGGCATTTTCGGCCAATCCAAGCCGACTGGTCGGCGAAAACTATAGCGTTCCCGCGGATTTAGCTAATGTTTTTTGTGGAATCTGGTAAACCCAGCAAAATAACATTACTGAGGCTCAGAATTCTCAAGGGAAGGGTTAATTCTTACCGCTCGTATTTATTGCTACGATGCGACCCAAGTTACTGTATTTTTTTTCGAAAGTGACACCTTACAGGTTCAGCGGTGTCTCTATCCAAATCTTATAAGTTTATTTTCTCGAGGTAATTTCTTCGATACTCACCAAGTCCAGCCTCGACCGTGACTTCAATGACAGCTGGCGCCATATTATTCAGTCGGTGGTAGTTGCCGGCGTCATATCCAACACGATGTTTGATGACTTTGTAGTTTGCGCCTGGGACCTTTTTGGCAACACTTTGAATAGCCTTAAGTTCAATATCGTTAAATTGTGGGGTGATGTTAGTTGGTCTCAGCAGTGCTTTGTTGGAGGTGTCAATTTCAAGTAAAGCGGCCTTGATTTCTGTTACAACGCCACCTGGTCCGACGGTGATATCAATAGCGCCCTGCTGCGACAGAGAAGTCGATCCGGCGAGTTCTTGTTTGTAGGTGAACTTCCTGGCTAAGGTGCGGCTAACACCCTTGATGCCCCCAAGGACCTCCTCGGAAGTTGCGGACAGAACAGTGCTCCCTGCTAGTTTTTGAAGGCCGCTGACGTTCAAAACGTGACGAGCGATTTTTTCGGCTTCCATCAAACTTGGGACATCCTCGTTTTTCACGTTGTCGATGAGACGGTTCTGTACGACAAATGTCCCATTAATTTGATCGTAGGTTGCGCGGCCTGATGATCCCCAAAGAGTAACGCGGTGGTTGATCGTTTTTTTCTTCAATACGCCCTGACCGAGAAATAATCTGGCAATTTTGTCTGTATTGAATTGCTTTGTCCGAAGTCGAAGCATCGCTGGGATCTCAGCCGCAGTTTTTTTGGAGCTAGTTGTCGGTGTTACCATTCGGTAAACCCACGAGGATGCTGAATTTGGGCGCGATTCAGATTCGAAGACTTTGTTGTTTTGAATGTAATTGGCGGCATCTTGTTCATCTGATCCGAAGCACAGGACAGCAGGAATGTTATCAGAGTAAACCGACTCGGAGGCATCCATGAATGCCTTCGATAAAGTATTTGATCCGTCTTTCATGTTGGCTAAAAGGTATTCCCCGTAGCCATCGTCGTCTGCCATGTTGTTGGAGTAACCAAAAATACAATTAAGACCTGTCGCGGCGTTTTTCCAGGTTTTGGAGGGGTTCTCGCCAGACGAGCTGGGGTAGTCTCCAGAGCCTATTTTCAGCCCTTGGCAGGTGGAAAGAATGGTATAGCGACTCGCGTTGTTACCGAGCTCCAGGCTTGTGGTGGGGATGTAACAGCCGCCAGAATTTTTAGAGCCAGCCAGAGCCTTATAAACGCCACCACTAGTGACGCCGTGACTCGCAATGTAAGTTAGTAGGCTAGCATCAGCGCCGTCAAAGCCAGTGTTAGTAGATGAGGATGATTGGAAATCGCCCGTTTTGGTCCAGTCGGACTGTTTAACTTGAAGGTCTTTCCAGTAGAAGTTTTTTTCGAATTCAACTGGATAGTCTTTACTGTCAAAAAATTTATCCAGCTCAACAATCGTGCCAGGTATATTACCTGCGCCGCAGCTTGAGTGGTTGCCGACGGCGTAGGCACCGATGCTGACGGCTCCAAACACCGGGGCTGGGATAAGAATAGAGCTTGTTGCGACCAAGAGAGTCAGAAAGGAAGTCCTTTTGTGTGTCTTAAATTGATTTAAAAGCGTCATGAGAGTCCCTTCTCTGCTGTCCGTGGGGCGATAAATTTTTAGTTGGCGATATCTATTATGATAGCACGGCGAGCCGCCTGGCAGCCGAATGGCTGCCTCATCTGGCTAATATGTTTGCCGCGAATAAGTTCTTTTTGGAGTTTTTTCAAGAGGCCTTACTCGATTGTGACGAGTCAGGTTTCCAGGGTTTTGATGCGTTCCAACATGGGAGGATGGCTGTAGTACATGGTCGAGTAAAGGGGGTGAGCAATTGGCATGATGCTACTTTTCTCACGCAGCTTTTTAAGCGCGGAAACGAGATTGGCGCCTGATCCCAAGGTTGCCTTCGCAAAGTCGTCAGCCGCGAATTCATTACGTCTTGAAAACCAAGTCTGTAGTGGTTGCAGATAAAACTCGATAAGGCCAAACCAGAGTGAAAATACGACGAGGCCACCGTGATTCGATACATCAGTGAGGCCAAAGGCGAGATAGAAGTTTTTACTTGATAGCATCGCGCCAATACCGGCGAAAATCAGTAGTGAAAATATGAGGCCGCGAATCATCCCTGTACGCACATGGTGCAGTTTGAAATGTCCGAGTTCGTGCGCAAGTACTGCGGTAACTTCCTTAGTGTTCATGCTGTTAACTAGCGTATCAAACAAAACAATACGTTTTTTGCCGAAGACTCCGGTAAAGTAAGCGTTCGCATGACCAGATCTTTTTGAAGCGTCCATGACAAAGAGGCCATCGGTCCGAAAGCCAACTTTTTCTGCTAAAGCTAAAATTTCTTGCTTTAACTCACCGTCGCCAAGGGGGCTGAATTTATTAAATATTGGCGCTAATAGGCTTGGATAAATCCAGGCTGTAAGCAGGCTGAATATGGAGAGAGCCGCCCACGCGTATAGCCACCAAGTCGAGCCCATAGACTGCATAATGAAGAGAATTACGGATAGTATTAAGCCACCAAGAATGATTCCTAACACTAAAGCCTTGAAAAGATCGCCCAAGAAACTACGCAATGTTTGTTTGTTGTAACCATATCGCTCTTCAATAACAAAAGTACTGTATAGGGCAAATGGTAGGGACATGAGTTGGGTTAGTAGCAGAAGGATCCCAATGAACACAAGACCTTCGGCGATGACGCCGCCGCCGAGAAGGCTATTGGTGTTGCGAGCCAAGTCTTCCGTCCAACCCAATCCTCCGTAGCCGATGAATAAGATCGTCGCGATGATTCCGACCATGGCACTAAATCGACTTAAGTTGTAGCGATCGCCAGAGTAGGCTACCGTTTTTTGCATGTCAGCTGGGGAAATTCCCAAGATTTTTGCTGCCTCATTTTGTCTTGCGACGTCGCCCCACCAGGCCCTGTTTGAACGGGCTAGCCAGGTCTCTGCGACATGCTGAATCAGACGTAACAACAAGAAAATCCGCAGCGCTGTGATCGGTTCAATCGAGGATAAGCCGGCAAATTCGAAAGTCACTTAGTGGTACCTCAAAGCAGGAGGTTAGGGTCTTTGTTTCAAGCCTAAATTATCCAAAAAATCCTTGTAAAACTAGGCAAATAAACAGTTTTAGCTAAAGATAAAGGATCT
>JBIJBX010000055.1:0-12943 GCA_044344995.1 Oligoflexales bacterium
CACCCGCCAAGAGCCATAAAGTAGGGGGAGTAGAAAGCCGACAAAAAAGTAGGCGCTATCAAAAGCAATGTGGTAGCGCACAGGCATCTGCCAAGCAATATGCCATTTGCCTGAAACGGAACACAAAGTTTCTCCGCAAAAGGCTGCAAGGTGAGGTTTTCCAGTAAACGGATTGAGGAAATCCACGTCATAACAAAGCGGCAGCCACTCAAAAGGATACATGCGCATAATGAACATCAGGGCGCCAAAAAAGCACAGTGAATATACCCACGGCTGGACCTTAAGGCGTGCTTTCTCTGGAATAAAATGCATGGACGCCGCATTAATAAAAAATGGCTGAAACGCGATATGAAGATATCCCAGCATAGTGGCAATTTGATTTTGCGGTAGTCCGCACTGGTCTATCACCGAGTATGTGTATGCCTGCAGTGCCTCCATACCAGAAAAATACCCGAGGGCTGCGCACAGAACTTTCGGCTCGCCGCGCTTGTAGGAATAAACAGTAGCACTAAGTCCAGCCACCGCTAACGCGGCGGATGCTTCCCCACTCCAGCACATCCTTGTCCTCACCATCTACAGTCAGTGGAAGTTTTGCCTAAAAAAATTTTTTGACTGATGTGCTGGCAGTGTAACAAAGTTACAAAATAGTAGCAGTTAATTATTTGACTAAGCAGCTGACTAGGGCTTTGAAGACATCGCCAGATACTTCTGTGCCTATTAAGCGATGTTTGATGAAGTCAAGCGCTTCATAACGGGAGCGTTTGTTTTGGTAGCTGCGTGAAGATGTCAGGGCGTCAAAAATATCAGCCAAGGAAGCGATTTGTACTTCAATTAGCAGGGCGTCTTTGTTAATTCCGTGTGGATAACCGCTACCGTTTAACCGTTCATGGTGATGCACAACGATTTCTCTGCAGACATGGCTTAACTGTGTTTCTCCCAGTTTTTTCAACCCTTCGGTTGGATGTGATCGCATGGCTTGCCACTCGTGTTCAAGAAGTGGGCCTCGCTTGTTGATGATATCCATGCTGACGCTCGATTTTCCAACATCATGAAAAATACTTCCTAAGGCGATTTGTTTAAGGCTCTCGTCATCACTGATGCCCATTTCATGAGCGATTGCGGTTGAATAGGCAGCCACTCTCACACTATGGAGATATGTATATTGGTCATGGTCAGCCAAGCCTGAGAGGGCGCGCACACATCCTGGATCTTCCTTTACGCAAGACACGATTTGCTGCGATAATTCGCGGCCCTTTTGCACAGCAGACTCTGTGATTTCGCCTTCAAACAGGTAGCGCGTGAAAACAAGGCCCACGTCCTGAATTTGACTAAGTCGCTCTTCTGGGCTGAGGTTGTGAGCAACTTGGGGGAGTGCGGCCATTTTTTCATAGATGGCAGCTTTTGCTCGGTCTTCCGGCCGAATCCACAGATGGGTGTAGCCATGTCCAATCAGGCCAGCAAGCTCTTCGCGCTCCCAGCGGTAACCTTGGGCACTATATAAAATCACGTGTGAGTCAACTTCGGCAAATAATTCAAAGTCTGTTACAGAATTGTCGATGATCTTATCGATAGGAAAACGACAGAAGAAAAATTCTGCGTTGCCGTCTAGCTGTGATTTTTGAAGTGCTGAATGGGACAAGTCGTGGGTCTCCTCTAAAGAACCAGCGAAGTTATCGGAATTTTTGGATTTTTGTTGAAAACGAGAGATTAAACACCCGAAATTATTGGGGTTTATGGATCTAAGGAGCCGTCCCCGTCCCCGTCATCAGGAGAATACGTATCTTGAAAGGAAAGGTCGATCGTGGCGTCCTGTCCGCCAGTTTGTTTGGCTTGGCAGGCAAGGCGTACTTCGCCAGTTGTGGGAAGTTTCATGCGAGAGAGCAGTGCAAATTCATCCTGTGACATCGGGTGAAAAGCCTCAGAAGGAGCAACCTTTACGCCGCAGGTTCCACACCGACAGGACGCACAGCCAAAACGAAGCGGTATTTGATTTTTACGAGCTGTAATCAAAAGCTTCTGATCAGCAGTCGCTTCGACGCTTTTGTTTAAAGGCGTAAAAGTTATCTTCGCCATCAGACAGACACCGCGAAATCGCGTAAGGCCGAGTTAAGAGACGTTTTTAGATCTGTCGAGGGTTTTCGTTCACCAAGGATGTAGGCGCACTGCGTATGTATTTTTCCTCCGCCATGGGGCGCATCTTTTTCAAGCGTACCGGGTACCACAACACATCTTTCAGGCACGAGGCCCTTGGTGACTGTTTTGCTACTGGATCGTAGGTCAACAATGGGAGTGGAAGCCGTGAGGGTAACATTGGCTCCAACAACCGCCTCGCGGCAAATTCTTACACCTTCGACAATAATAGCTCTTGAGCCAATAAATGCGCCATCTTCAACAATAACTGGTGATGCTTGCGCTGGTTCAAGAACGCCGCCGATCCCAACTCCACCAGATAAGTGCACATTCGCGCCAATTTGGGCGCAGCTGCCGACTGTGGCCCACGTGTCGACCATCGTGCCGTTTCCAACATAAGCTCCGATGTTCACATACGAGGGCATGAGCACCACGCCCTGGCCCATGAACGAACCAAATCTTGCAACCGCTGGTGGTACGACTCGAACATTCAGATCCTTGAAATTCCGTTTCAAGGGAATTTTGTCGCGGTAAATAAATGGACCAACTTCGATTTCCTTCATTTCCATCATGCGAAAGTACATCATGATGGCTTGCTTCACCCAGGCGTGAGTGACCCATGAGCCATTGATATTTTCTGCGACCCGGATTTGACCCAAGTCAAGACCCTCGATGGTTTTTTCAACTGATGTTCGGCCATCTCGCAGAGCGGCGTCGTTACCAGCAGAAAGTTGCTCTTGAATTGACTCAATCGTGCTTTTAAGTTTTGAGAAATCTGACATTAAAACCTCAAGTCGTTAAGATTTTTTTGCAACGAACCGCGTTAATATTTCAAGTGCTTCGATTGTCGATTTTGTGTCAGGAACCATGGCTAGCCTGAAGTAACCAGTCATGCCTTCGCTCAGCCATGAGCTTGGGCTTGTGATGATGCCCTCTTCAGCAAGATCAAGGATAAATTTAACATCCTTCCCTGCGTAGGCTTGAGGCACACGACACCAAAGGTAAAATGTGGCATCTGGCATACTGTCCAGTAGTCCAAGTTTCATAAGATAAGGAGCCGCGACATTGAGACGCTCGGTAAAAATTTTACGGCGTTCTAAAACATGGGAGTCGTCTGCCCAAGCTACGGCTGCTCCGGCTTGAATGAAATCAGGTGATCCCACCCCAAAATTAGCGCGTGCTTGCAGTATTGAATTAACGATGCGCGCATCACCTGCAATCAGACCGCTGCGGTAGCCGGTTAGGCCAGATCTTTTAGATAAGCTCATGAAAGTCAATACGCGGTCACGGCTGAATTGCAGCGGCGTGAGTGGGCGCTTGTCGCTTTTGGGGTCAGAAAAAGTCTCTCGATCAAGTTTACTGTCATAAATATCCACATAGCAGTCATCTGAAAGTAAGATCGTGTTGGTTTTGTGGCACCAGGCAATCAGCTCCTGCCAATAGTCGTAGGTGGCACTTGCGCCAGTGGGGTTGTGCGGGTGATTGATCCAGATGGCCGCGGCGGACTGCTGAATTTCCTGCGGTAGTTTCCAAGGCTCAAGTCTGAAATTTGAATCGGCGGTAACCCGCACTGGGTAAGGGATTCCTCCGGCATAAAGAGCTGACGCTCGGTAAACCGGATAACCTGGATCTGGGTAGATTAAGTGTTTCTTTCCTTCACGACCGATGAGGCAGAGTCCAATATTAAAAATCGCCTCTTTGGTGCCTTGGGCCGGAATTACGGCAAGGTCTTCGGCCGGATTTATGGCAAAGCGGCGCGTTAAATAACTAAGTTGGGCGGTTCTTAAGTCATCTTTACCTTTGACGCTAGGATACTGACTGATCGCGGGAATGGCTTTAACGATCGCGTCTCGAATGGGTTCCCAGGTCGGAATTTTTGGATCACCCGTACCGAAGTCAAAGACTGGTTTTCCGGCTTTTACCAGAGTGGCTCGAATTTTGGCGAGCTCTTCCATGGGATACGGTCGCATGTTTGAAGTGATACTGTTCACTAGCTCCATGCATTGCCTTCCTTTCTGCGTTCAGTTGTCATTTCAGGATTGAGGTTGTCCATAGTTTATGCCGCCGCCTAAGCGCCCTCTGAGGCTCCAAAGCTCCGGGAAAAACCGCTTAGACAAAGTCGATGCAAGGTATTTGACGCCACTTGATCCACCTGTTCCTGTGCGTGTACCAATCATTCTTTCGACCATGGCCACGTGGCGGTAACGCCAAAGAGTGAACTGCTGATCAAGATCGCAAAGAGCTTCTAGTAGCGTGTAAGCTTCATAGTGATCAGTGTGATTTTCATAGATATCCTTGAATACATCTTCCAATTCTTGTGATGGAGTCCACTCAAGGGTGACGTTTCGAGACAAGACGCTGCCTGGTATTTTATAGGCGCGCCTAGCAAGAAAGCCAACGAGGTGATCGTGAAAAGCAGGTCGATTGAGCGCATGCTCCATCGCGGCGGTGGCCTCTGGGTTAGTTTTGAAAAACTTTAGATAGGCCTGATCTTTGAGTCCCAATCGAAATTCCAAAACTCTGAACTGATGACTCTGAAAACCAGAGGCGGGATTAAGTTTCGAACGGAACAGGTTAAAGTCGTTCGGTGTCATTGTTTCTAGAATGCTAACTTGCTGTGTCAAAATGTTCTGAATCGTCGATATACGTTTGAGGGTTTTAAGCGCTCCAAACGGTTTATTGTTGTCCAAATCTTTCTCAGCAAGATCCAGCTCGTGGAGAATCTGCTTGAACCACAGCTCGTAGGTTTGATGAATGATAATGAAAAGAGTTTCGTCGTGCTCTCTGGGATTTGATAGGGGCTCTTGCAGGGAAAGAAGCTCAGGGATTTTCAAGTAAGATGAGTAAGTGACCATCGAGCCCTGCGGTGCGATAATTCCATCCTCGAACTTATTGCTCATCTTGTAATCACTCGCCCCCGACATCAAAAAAAGTCACGTCATTGCCGTAAAAGGCCTTGAGTCTAACACCTTTTAGAGCCGTGGGGTAGATGACTTTTGCCAATAGAATTAGGGGGTCATTAGGCGGTTAGGACTGCCAACCACTCGAGTTTGTCAGTTTGGGCAAACATATCGAACGCCTCGACTTGTCGGACCTTATGACCTGACGCGGCAAGGGCCTTGAGGTCCCGAGCAAGGGTTTGAACCTCACATGAAACATAGATAAATTTTGTCGTCGGATGTTTGCGTAAAAGATGCGCCAGATGTGATCTTGCTGTGTCATGTAGTCCCCTTCGCGAAGGGTTCACGACAATGACTTTGGGGCTTGCCGCCCATTCAGGAAGTAAAGTCTCACTGTCTTCCACTTTTGCAGCGATGAACTTCACTCGATCGGATAGCTGATTACGTTGAGCGTTCAGGGCGGCGTCGGCGGCTGCGGACTCAATTTCTTCGATGCCGAGAGACTTATAGCCCGCTCGCCCAAGCAGGAGGGCAATTTGACCTGTTCCAGTATAGAGATCCCACGCGGTTTCATCAGGTCTTGCGCGACCGGCATGTATTTCGACGCGGCGATAAAGGTTATTGGCTTGCCAAGGGTTTACTTGAAAAAATGCGAGTGGGCTGATTTCGATATCAAGATCACAAACTCTTTCGCGCAGTCCAACCATGCCTGTCAGTAGGGACGTCTCGCTACCAAAAATGGCGTTGCCAGTTGAGTTGTTAATATTCATGTGAGCACTATTGATCTTGTGCCCGAGGCGCCTCAAGCGATTGACCAAACGAATTAACTCAAATTTTTGCGGATTTGTGACCACAAATGTCAGCATGATCTCGCCGGTTAGGTGAGCGGATCGAGCCGCCACGTAGCGAAGATCACCAGTCTGAGATTGCTCGTCATATGGATGTAACACTGAAACTTCCATCTCGGCTTGGAGGTCTTGAAGTAAGGCTTGAAGAGGTTTGGTATGGATAGGGCAATTGGTCAGGTCGACGCTGACCTTATGTGTTCCCGGCTCAAAAAGACCGATTGCGAACCGCCGCGCCTGACCCTCTTTAAGAGCAGCTGAGACTTGCGCTTGAGTCGCTGGACGCACCGCGAGTTTGAAGTAGGATCTGTATGAGAATGGTGTAGGACTTGGCATGGGATCTAGGATTTGAGCTTCCTGAAGCACCCCGGCATCACGCAGCACTTGCACGCCTAGGTCGAATTTTGCGCGCAACGATTCACCGTAGTTGGTGTTTACAAACTTACAGGCGCCGCACTCGGTTTTGATCGCGCAGCTTGTTGCATAATCTGTGGCTCCGTCAATAACCAAGCCGCGATGAAGCTTACCACTGAAGCCAGCGCGTCGCATGATCTTGGTGCTACTTGGTGCGTTTCGGGGTCCGCTTTTTGCGCGTGCCCCAGATTTTTCTGAAGATTTTCCGTTAAACACAGTGCTTTTTTTGTTTGGTGCCTTGGGCGTAGACGAATGCGTACGTTGAGGCTTCGCTTTGTTTTTCATAGCGTTCAAAGAGTCCTGTGTAACGATGTCAAAGATATCAGTAAGCCCAGTCTATGGGATCGACTGACGGCGCCTTGGTAACATTTTTAAGGCTTCTACGGAAGACTTTTAAGCCAAGTTTTTTCGTGTACTTTGTCCAAGTTTCCCACTCCTCCCCTAATGTGCTGACAATATAAGGACTATTGGCGCTCTTCGACCCCTTGGCAAAGACGTAGCCGCCAACCAGGTAGGTGGCCGCGTGCCTCAGGGTTTTGAAGTCAATGGGACCTTTTGATTGTTCATTTGTCTCGAAGAATACAATCATATCGCCGTATTGAACCGGGGTTTGAGTTGGATTTATCTCATAAAATGACAATTGCAATATGCGCCAGAGTTCGTCGTAGTTGACCATGTTTCGGTGATAGCCCGGCTCTTGCCTGATATTAACAAGACTGCTGGATGCGAGCTCGTCACTTTGGAAAGCGAGGGCCGCGTGAAAGCAGTTTGGTCCCTTATAGATGGTGTGTCTACCAACTCGTTTTCGGGCAAATTCTGGCAGCAAATCCCGGTCGAGTTGCAAAGTTTGCCCGTTCTTTATTTTACTTGATAGGGCATCTAGTTCACTCGGACCCATGAAAGGCTCTAGCTGCTGAATCAGCCGCCTTTGGGACTTCTGGTCAGCTCGAAGGTAAGACCCTGCAAGACTGACTTCGTGATGTTTCTTGCTAAATAGGGCTGCTACGGCATTTGGCATCAGATGCTCGTAAATGGATTTATTCAGACTAACCAAGTGCAGGGACGTGCCAGGTATGGCCTCGCTAGCGGGGTAATTTGTCTTCAAATAATTGGCCACTTCTAGCTTTGATTGGGGCCGGGCAATTTTCTCTGCGAGCTCCAAAATTTTATCTTCGTTTTGGCTGATAGTTAGCTGCACTGGCTCGATACGCGCGTCTGATGAGTGGCGATCAAGTCTGGCATTGATTTGCCGCTTCGGCACATTTACCACCCGTGACTTGATACTGAGCGGCAAGCTAAGATCAGATCGCAACTGCGACGCGTCAAAGAATAAATTTTTGCTGGAAGATTGTGAATTCCAAAAGTCTGATCTCGTGGCGCTAAAACTTTGCTCGGTAGAAATAAGGCAGAGGCCGACTGTCGCTGGTATGGCGAACCGTTTAAGCGCGTACATTAATTGTGACCGTGAAGCGTACATAAGCCCCCAAAAAATTCATCACTATGGGAGGTTTCGGAGCGTCACTTAATTTCTTTAGCAGCCCCCAAAAGAGGCCTTAGCTAGGTAAAAATTGCCGGTTTTGGGCACCCGGAAGAGGCGCCATAATTAAGGAGGTAGGTTTTTCTTTCTATCTGGGAAACCGTCACGACGGTCTTTAATCGAGGGGTTCTGCCATGACGATCAAAGTTCATATTATCGACGCTTCAAAGGCCAGCTTGGTCATGAGTAGTGAAGTCTTTAAAGACAAAATCCCAGGATCAATTGTCAGTTATTCGCTGACGGCGAAAGAAGGTCTTGCGCATCTACAATCCAGGGCGGATCAGGATACTCCGACGGCAGTCGTAGTAGACTTTAATCTACCGGATGCAGACGGTGTCACTCTCACGAAAGAACTTCGTAAATTTTATAACGGCCCCATTTTTATTACGGCTCACCCAGATAAAATTATTGATTTGGCCGTCAACGAAGAGCTTTTCTTCTACCACGATGCCTGCTGCTGGATTCCAAAGCCCGTTCGGTTTGACGTGCTTGAGAAGCGCATCGAACAGTTTGTGATCAATCGACACAGAATTCTTAAGCGCTTTGACGTAAATTATCCGACCCTTCTTACCGGTAAAGGCGAAGGCCGTGGCAAACGTGCGCCAAAATTCGACGGCCGCTTGATCAATATCAGTATTGGTGGCGTCTGCATGGCTGTAAATAATCCGGGGAAGTTGCGTCGAGATGAAGAGTTTATTGTCACTTTGGGTGTACCGTCTGGATCTTTGCAAGGTGCGACGGCTGTAGCGGTGTTAAAGCCAGTCATCAATGCAGTGAAGCAGGGGCTTTCAGCCGCGGCTAAGCAGGCAGTAGCTTTCGCAAAAAGGAGCGACAAACCAGTCGCCAATTTGTCAGCGGCAGCGAAGAAAAAAACTCTTTCAAATAAAAAATTGAAGGGCCGAGCCGCAGATAGCGGTCGCAGCGGTGCGAGTGCAGCGCAAGTTGAGCAAGTTGCTGCGCCTGCGCAAAATCCATTCGGTGATTTGGATCTTAAGAATCTCCAGGAATATAAAATTAAGGCTACTGTAGCCTGGTGTAGTGATGGTGGACGAATGGTCGGGCTGAAGTTTGCCAAAATTCCAGAGTCACAACGTAAAAACCTTGAGTCCTTTTTAAAGGGTCTGTCCGCTTAGGGTGAAATCTTAGGGCTGCGAAATGAATAATTTTCAGGCTCGCTCTTCCATGCGGTCTCGGTGAACAAATGCAGGCTAACCAAAAAGGCTTTTTCGGTACTCTATTGGTGGTTTTTATCACCCTGTTGATCACCGTCAGCCTCGGTGAGCTGTATATTTTTATAATAGATACTTTGCATATGACCCCTTGGAAGGCTGTCGTCGCAGCTCACATACTGGTAGCAGCTGCACTTTACCTTCTGAGTCGCGCCGTGCGATCTGCTCTCCGCTTCGAGGGAACAAGTTATCTGGCGTGGTTACCAGCCATAACAGTTCTTGTTGGTTCCATGGTTTTGGCGCTTTCAAGTCACAGAGGGGGGCCATCATATTCTGTTACTGGTTCCAGTGAGTTCATCTATGTAATTTCAACATTAACCGTTATTCCCATCTTTGAGGAAATCGTATTTAGAGCCGGGGTTACGCCAATCCTCGATCATTTTGCTGGTCCTGTATGGTCGGTTTGGTTTTCAGCTCTAGCATTCAGTGTTGCACATACTCAGCCAACATTTGAAAGGCTAATAAATCTGAAAATTGGCTTTCTACTTGGCCCGTTTCTCCTCGGCATTTGCTGTGATATGATAGTTCGACGTTGGGGCAAGTTGTGGCCAGCTATTGCGTTTCATAGCGCCTGTAACGCGACTGTTTATATTTTTTCCACATGGAATCCAGCCTGGCTCAGTCGACTGAACGGCTTGTATATGTAGTCATCAATTTTTGGAGAATTGGATTGGGCGACAAAGAAAAAAGTTCTAAAGAGGTGATTGAGGAAAGAGCCAAGCAAATGGCAAAAGTCGTTTGCATTTGTAAGGGTATCAATTTGGGTCGGGTCTTAGCCGGCATTCAGGGCTGCGAGACAGTACAAGATGTTAATCGCAAGGTGGGCACGGGATCAGGAGGCTGCCAAGGCCAGCGCTGTGGCCCACGTATCAAGGTTCTGCTCGAGAAGATCGCCCAGTCAAAGTGATTGCTTGATGATGATGTCGGCAGCTTCTTTGAGGGATTTTACCGTCGCAAACGATTGTTTGCTTTGAGGGTATTGTTTCCCTCCGTGAGTCACTTGTATTCCGCGTAGACCCGCATTGTTGGCACAGTCGATGTCAGTTGATTTGTCACCAACGAGCCAGCTTCTTTTTAGATCAATTGGTAACTTCGCGGCCGCATCCGTGATGAGCTTTGTACCAGGTTTTCGACAGGAACAGTCCACTGAAAATTCCGCAATTTTGCCGTCCGTGTGATGGGGGCAAATCATAACCGCATCAAACTTAAATTCAGGAATCTGGGACTTGATAGCAGCCGTGAGTGCATCGTTAAAGGCACGCACGTGATCAAGAGAGAAAAAACCTCGAGCCACACCGGATTGGTTTGTGATCATGACGAGCAAAAAGCCAGCTTCCCGAAGAGCTTTGAGCCCATCGATCATGCCGTCCACAAGGCGAAGGTCAGTAAGTTTATAGGTGTAACCGAGATCTACGTTCAAAACACCGTCACGGTCCAAAAAAACAGCTTTTTTCAAGCCTTCGGTCATATCAGGTAATCTTGTCGTAAATAGTCGCGCGATCTTTTTCAGTCGTGCAGTGGGGAGCAAGTAACTTTAAAAGCTTCATGTAAGTATCTTTGATGGTCTGCGGGTCTTCGCCAGATGACAGCTGGTATTCCGCCTGCTTGATCATCTCTTCGGCCTTCCAAAACGTTTCAACCGGCAATTTAACTTCGATCGGATAAGCATTACTTCCCTCGTCGCTTGAGACCACATGCATAGTCGAGCTCAGCTGTATCTGTTTGCCGAGGATAAGATACTTTCGAATCAATGCTGACCACCTAACTGCGTAACAAGAGTCGTGGGGACGAGGCTTTTTACCGCTCTACTTTTTTGAAGACTTTTTAGCCGCAGGCTTGGCTGCTGGCCTGCTTGCAGGTTTTGCCGTCGACTTGGCCGCAGCTTTAGGCGCGGCTTTTTTTGCCGCAGTTTTTGCTGGGCTGGCGGCCTCTTTTTTGGCTGGTTTTGCAGCTACTGGTTTTGCCGCTACGGGTTTTGACTCAGCTTTTGCTGCGCTCTTAGCGGCACTTTTCGGACTTGCGTCAGATTTTTTTTCTGATTTTGGCGCAGCCTCTTTTGTTTGTTCTGCCTTTGGAGTTGCTTTTACAGGCGACGATTCCTTTTTGACGGGCGCTGAGGCCGAGGACTCAATGGTTTGCACGGTCTTGTAAATTCTGGCCCAAAGTGAGCCGTCTTTTCTGAGCCATGCTTCAAACAATTTACGAGCTGGGCGATTGACGAGAGCTTCGTGCAAAAAGTATCGAGAGAAATCCCCTGCCGATTTAAGTTTCTTTAACTCAGCGACGTGGTCAGCAAGAATCAAAAGTTCGCTGCCGCGGGCTCGTAGCACGATTGCGTCTTGGATTGGATGGATTTCAACAGGTAGCAAATTACACCTCGCTAGTAGCATTTTCGCTGGAAACGTTCATTGAGGGCGCTTGCCATCAGGCTTTTCCAGAGATCTCATGAACGCAAAAGTAACTGAAAAACCAGGGACTTTGCAATGCAAAAGCGGCAGAAATCCTACCTAATCCTTGGATTTTGTTCGGCATTGGGCCTCATTGCCCATGAAATGACCTTCGTTTTCGAGCTGGGCAACCGCGGCGTGGCGGGCTCGGAAAGTCTTAAATGGATAGTTCTCGCGTTCAGCGTCCTGGGGGCTATAGCCGACCACCGCTTTCATAAAAAAGCCTTTGAAATAAGCCTCAAGCTTACTCCATTCAGGCGCTAAGGTCGCATCAAACTTCAAGTGCGAGCAGTCGATGAGCAAGCTCCACTTGCTATGCCACTGCATAAGCGTATTGGTTAGCTTACTTTTAATGGCGTTAATTTTTTCTTTGGAGTCAATCACAGCATCGTCTGAAAAGCTCATTTCAATCACATGCTGGGCAAAGTGATTTTGAAATTGAATGGAATCTCTGAAATCAGCCGGTGCGGTGGCGCTTCGCAGTCCTCGAACACCAGCTTCTTTCTGGGCCTCCTCAAAGGTACTTACGACGCGAAATCCTAACTTGTCGTGGCCTTTCGTGGCGTCAAAGCCAAACCCGATAATAGACTTTAAAAACAACCCCTCAAAGAAACGGATCATCCTTGTCAACGCGTCGACCGTTTCTGGCGATGCAATAACAGTTAGCTTTGAGCAATCCACAATTAACTTGTACGGCGAATGCCAGGACTTTAACTCCTGCATCCACGCCGAACGCCATTTCTGCACGGCTTGAGCCGAGTCGAGGATATATGGCTCCTCAAATGCCTGCTGCATTATTTTTTGCTGAAAATCGTGCTCAAACCGAAGCTTCATTATTATGGTTCCGATCAGAGGGACTCGATTGCCGCGCGCAACTGTGCCGCTGAGCGTTCGCCCAGGTACTTTCTGCCGTTGATAAATATGGTTGGTGTAGCGTTGACTCCAGCTTTATTGCCAATCTCTACGTCTTCTTTGATCTTGGCGAGGATATCTGGACTCGCGAGGCACTCTTTCATTTGCTCTTCAGATAAGCCCACGTTTTTACCCCACTCGCGCGCTTTTTCACTGGAAGCGCGTGACTGTTCCTCAAATGCTTTTAAGTGATAGTCCCAAAACTTGCCGTAACGGCCAGCGCAGCGCGCGAGTTTAGCGATTTGGCATGAGTATGCATGCATGTTGCCTTGAACGGCAGAATTACACTCATTTGAAAGAGGATAGTTCTTGAAAACAATCAACGCTCTTTGGCCGAGCTGCCTATGGAGCTCTTCGATGACGGTAGCAGCCTGTCCACAAGCAGGACACATGTAGTCAGCGAATTCAACGATGACGATTTTCGCATCATCAGGACCTTTGCGGTAGTCTTCGCCAAGGCCACTGTAGGCAGACTTAAAAATTGGTATATCAACCGTATTGGGAGCAAAAACAGGTAGGCTTCCTCTGC
>JBIJBX010000249.1:0-3699 GCA_044344995.1 Oligoflexales bacterium
TGTAAATCTACGGAGTTAGGCATTCAAGCCTGATAACGCATGCCCATTTTTGTCAGGGTTTGTTTGATCAAGTCTTGGTGGGTGAAGTCGATTGTTTCCAGATCGATTTCCACGTCTACATCACTGTAATAAAGAGCGCCAAAGTGCCGGTTATGACGGAGATCAATCAGATTAGCGCCTGTCTTGCCAATAGCCTGTAATAGCTCGGCCAACTGCCCAGGGCGATCTGCCATGCGAACGGTTAGCCGCATCATTCGACCGGTTGCTATAAGTCCGCGGTTAGCAATTCTTCCCAATAAAGTGACGTCGATATTTCCGCCACAAACCACACAGCAAATATCCTTGCCGCCCGCCAGTTCCTTCAATTTTTCGGAATAAACCTGTAACGCCGCAACACCAGCGGCACCAGCTCCCTCAGCTAAGACGTGATCTTTCTCCATGAGACTCATGATAGCCGCGGCGATATCATCGTCATTAACAAGTAAAATATCGTCGACATAATGTTGAGCCAAAGATAGCGTTCTCGAACTCGGGCGTTTTACCGCAATACCATCTGCTATCGTCATCCCTGAAGTCGTTCCAACAATTTTACCTGCCGCGAGCGATTCTTTCATTGCGGGGAAAGATTTGGTTTGAACGCCAATCACTTTAATGCCTGGGCGCGCCGCTTTCACTGCACAGCCAATCCCACCAATCAACCCGCCGCCGCCTATGGGTACCACGACAACTCCCACGTTGGGCAATTGATCGATGATTTCAAGGCCGACGGTGCCTTGGCCGTTGATGACTGCCGCATCTGCAAAAGCATGCACCAAAGTGCCGCCATTCTTTGTTTTGAATTCTAAAGCAGCTTGAAAGGCATCATCATAGACGGCACCAGTCAAAATCACCTCGGCACCGTGAGACTTTGTCGCGACCACTTTTACCATAGGCGTACGCTCAGGCATAAAGATGGTAGCCTTCCTTCCCAAAAGGCGTGCCATGTAAGCAACACCTTGAGCATGATTTCCAGCACTTGCAGCAATCACCTGAGATTTGCTGTCACGTGACTGGTCGGACAATAGAGCATTACCAGCGCCACGAATCTTAAATGATCCGGTGATATTGAAGTTTTCAAGTTTGAAAAACACACCGGCCCCGAGTCGGTCTGAATTAAATAGGCTCCTGGTGACGGGGGTTACAGGTACATGTCTTTGAATACGCACCTTAGCAGCCTGAATTTCTTGTAAATTAACCTCACTATCGGTGATTTTCCAATCTAGCGGCAGCGAGTCATCTTGAATCGTCATAGTATTCCAAATAGGTTAGAATAAAGAGAACCAAACACCTTCGAACCATCATAAATGCAAAGGGTGTACCATGTCTATGATATGGCTCGTCGCCCCCGACGAGAAATCAACTTCGGATTTGAACGATGTTTTATCCGGACTATTCGCCGTTCGGCGAATCGCCGGCCTTCTGAGCTTGACGCGATTGTTGAAACTGAACGAAATGCGACCAGCCGAAGGGTTTCTCTGCCTGATATCCATCGACGCTGATCATAATCTCATCGAAATGCATTCGGGCCTCTCAAGTTGTTTGCGGGTTCTAAAACCCCATGAAGTCACACTTTTGGGCAATTTAACTGAAGAACAGATACGGTTGGCTAAAAATTTTGGCTTGGACGTTATCGCTGAGCCTGATGACTACACGGAGTTCTCGCGACTGCTCAAAAGTAAGTTCCAAAAGCAATCTCGCAGGGTAGTAAGTCATGTTAGTGACAATATGATCCGGGTTGGCGACATTGAAGTTGATCGAGATCTTGCCATGATGCGTGTTTTGGCAACTGGGTTGGAGGAGTCTTTAACTCCAAAAGAAGTGCGTATTATGCAGGTTTTGACATTATCAGCAAATAAAACGATCGGTCGCGATGAGCTTATCGGCAAAGTTTGGGCCGGGGTGCGTGTTTCTACGAGTACAATTGATAGTCACATGTCCCGCTTACGTAGGAAAATTGAGCAAAGCTTCGAGTGCCGTCTTGAGACCGAATACGGAAGCGGCTGGAAGCTCGCAGTTCGAGATCAATAAGGTTCTACGACTAGCCGGTTGAGGGCAGTCGTTTTTTAAAGCCAGGGGGCAAGATCTCTGGCTCTTTGCTGTGATCAGGGCCGAGATCAAAAGAATCACCTAAGTCAAAAACGATACCGCTTGGATCCACAGAGCCTTGTGGCGCGTTGACAGCGACTGGCGTGCTCTCTGGTTCGGTGTTAACAGCAAACGACAAATCAAACTGGGGCGTCGTGCTTACTTCAGTGGAAGCAGCGGGTGAGCCATCCATCGTTATTTTTCGAAGAGGAACCGGTGGTGGCGGAGGTACAATTTGCAGGCTTAGTGTCGACCCTTCAAAAGAAAGATCCATTGTGTCTTTTTTGGTTTCCCTCGTTTTTACGATCGGAGATTTTGTCGCCACCCAATTTTTACTAATTTCTGCAACAACGATTGTCACATCGTCAGTCAAATTGCCTGACCCGAAGATCTCTGCGCCTGCTTGCTCAAGTTCTGATTTGATCATGGCGGGATCTTTTTGACCGAGTTTGCACGCCAATTCGATCAGAGATTTCCGTCCAAGGGGTTCATTGCCTTGACGGCTATTTTCAATCAGACCATCAGTAAAAAATATAATTTTATCGCCAGCAACAAGTCGGAGCTGTTTTTCGGTGTATTGGCTGTCGCCTCCGGCGCCAAGTGGGTTCCCCTGTAAGCTAAGGCTGATCGGGTAGACGCCGGATGAATTTGTTGATTTTCTTGCTGCGGCAGACAAACGTGGGTCTTCTTTGTTGGAAGTCAAAATAAATGGAAAATTATGTCCAGCATTGGCGAAAGTAATTGTCCCATCGTTGAAGTCAATGACTGCGGCGAAAAATGTCATGGTAATTTTCCCACCAACGGCGTCGAAAATGATTTTATTCAATCGATTCAGTAGCTGAACGGGTGATGCGTCAAGATCATTTTTCTCCGTAAGCATTGTTGATACCGATTGACAGGCCGCAAAGGCAATAGCTGTTACCAATGCGGCAGGTGCCCCGTGCCCCATAGCGTCAGCGATAAAAACCAGTTCCACATTATCTCTGACCGTATAGTGGCCCCAGAGGTCTCCGCCGCACTCGGTCGCCGGCTGATAGCTACCCGTGAGTGTGAGGTGCGGACGGTTAATGTCATGTTTGGGGAAGAAGGTCGACTGAACGAGCCTGGCGGTTTCCAATTCCTTCTCAAACCTTGCTTTCTCGACTTCAGACGTCATCAAAGACTGGATCTTCGATGCCATATTATTGACGCTATGACTTAGGAGGGCTACCTCATCTTTGGTCTTAGGTTGTAACCTTACGGAAAAGTCACCGCTAGCGATTCGGGAGGTGGCACTGACCAAGTTGCGCAGATTTTTCGTGAGCGTTCCTGCGCTCATGTAACTCGCAAGTGTCGCCATTAGCAAAATCAGAAGACCCCATAGTGTCGAACTAATGTAGACACGCGAAATCACCTGGAAAGCTGCCGCGCGGTCGCGCTCGATCAATACAAAAAACGGCATATTACCTGGCATCTGTGCAAAACTACCAATCTTCTCGCGCTCTGAGCTGTCTTTAAAAATTGAGATAAACCCCGACGGCTCTCTACGTAGCAGAGCTTTTTGCACAAGAGGATGATTTTTGATTGCGGATTTAG
>JBIJBX010000250.1:0-3684 GCA_044344995.1 Oligoflexales bacterium
GGCGAGGAACGCCGTGGCCTTTTGCGTGCCAATATTTTGTCAGAGATTATGGTGTCATCAAAAAACTAGACCATGAGGCGCTGAAGTGTGCTTGAGTTCGTGGTTTCGGTGTCACATTGACTGGAGAACTTCATGATTTATTATTCCGCCCTGGTAGTCCAACTGACACTACTTATTGCCCTCGTGAGCGAGTCAGCCATCAACGCGGCGCAAATCAATACACCTCAGAATAATCCACCCTTGGTGCCTTCAGCTTCGACCGTTGAACAGCCGGCAGCCCCCGCTGCGGAATCCTCAAATCTTCCCGAGGCGAGGCGGTTAAAAATTTCAATTCGCCAAAAAGGCGGAGGCGGACCGATTCGGAAAGTTGAAGTTCGCATCGGAACGGAAAAATTTTATACGGATACTGATGGTTTGGTGATCGTGACCCTGCCGTCAGTTGGCGCTGACATAAATTTTTATAAATCAGGATTTGAAACGTCAGCCTTGCCCTGGGATGAGATTAAAAATGTTTCTGAATTAGAGATCTATCTGTACCCATCTTTAGGAGCAGAAGATGAGGTCATTATCCGCGGCAACCGTCGACCATCAATCAGCAAAAAAGTTATTTCCTCTGAAGAGGCCGCACGCGTAGCTCCTGGCGGTGACCCCGGGCAGGTGACTAAGCTTCTTCCGGGAGTTACAACCCAGCCAGGGCAATCAGAAGTGACCATTAGAGGTAGCAAGCCGTCTGACAGTGCTTATTACCTGGATGATATTAAAGTGCCATTTGTTTATCACGCGGTTGGTAACCTATCGGTTCTTCCAGCTTCAATGATTGAAGATGTCGAGTTTAGTGCGGGCGGATTCGGGGCGGAGTATGGTGATGCTTCAGGTGGAGTCGTTGTACTGCGTTCAAAGTCTGAAATTCCTGATAAACCTCGTACTCGTTTCACATTGAATTTACCACTTTACAGCTCTGTTTATCACGAGCGCCCATTAAGCGAGCAAGAGGGTCTCTTTGTCGGTGTGCGCCGAAGTTATCTAGATGTTATTTTGCCAAAGGTCTTGCCTAAAGATTCCGGTATCACCGTCGTGCCTTATTTTCGTGACTATCAGAGTATTTACATAAAAAAATTGGATGATGGACATTATAAATTCTCACTTCTCGCATCTGCCGACGGCATAAGGGCAACAGCCCCGGGTGCTTTGTCCCAAGATGAGAGTGGAAGTGGCCGGTTTTTTGTAAAGACTTACTTCGGTGCGATTGCCCTGGAGCGCAATAAAAAGCTCAGTGATGGCTGGACAATGGTTTCAACGCCACAGCTTGTTTACACCGACAACCGCTTTGAGGTCAGTGATCTTAAATTCAGAGTGCGCGCGCACACATTTAGGCTTCCGGTAGAATTTACGCAAAGAATTAGCAGTGAAGAGCGTTTGTATGTTGGATTTGATGGATCTTATGTTCCCTACAATGTGAATTACTATCTGCCCATCTTTGATCCAGACGACCCATTTTATGACATAGAAGAGGCGCCGCGAGTCGAGGGAGAGCAGTCTGGTGCGTCGGTGGATTTGTCTTCATGGCTTGCACGCGACTTTAAGTTAGCCAACAACGGCGTCATAACTCCGGGTTTAAGAGTTTTTTATTTTAACCAGACCGGCCGGGCATCGGCTGATCCGCGGCTGCAATATCGTCAGGTAGTGAAAGATGGGCAAACGTTAAAGGCCGCAGTAGGTCAATACTCCACATTCCCGCGAAATGGTGAGCCGGCCAAAAAAGTCGGCAATCCAAAGTTGCACTTCCCGCGGGCCATGCACTACGTTCTAGGTCTTGAGTCTAAATGGTCCGATCGTTGGGATACGGATTTTCAGCTGTTTTATAAAAACGTCAGACTGGTTATCCGTGCGGATCAGGACCCCACTGTGAATTACAACAACAAGGGCCGACTTGAAAGTTATGGATTCGAAACGTTTGTGCGCCGTGCTTTAACTGAGAGATGGTTTGGCTGGCTGTCCTATACTTATTCCCGGACGCGCGAGCGGGCGAGTGACGAAACTCAGTGGTACGCTGGCGCAAATGATCAAACACACGTACTCAATATGACCGGAAGTTATCGGCTTAGTGCCACTTGGGATGTGGGCGGTCGCCTTGGTTATCACACAGGTGATACCTTTACGAGTAAGCTGGGCGAAGCTGTCTATAATGCCAACCTGGATAAGTATCAGCCTCGAGCTGCCAACGCAATCAATGGCCAACGTCTGCCGGATTACAACGAATTGTCACTATACAGCAGTCACGACGTCCTGTTCGATCATTGGAAGTCGACGATCCGTTGGGGTATCGAATACTTCTGGTTCAAACGTCAGGCTTTTGGAGCTAATCCAAATTTTGATTTTACCAAGGAAGAATTCACGACTGGTGTCCCGCCAATTCCTTATTTTGAAGTTCGCGGTGAATTCTGATGGTGCTTGGCCCCTGCATGCCAGAATGGTCTCAGATCGTTTCTGAATATTGGTTGGCCCTCCTTAAATCAACACCGCGCGATCAGTTGGCGACAAAAATTTTGCGTCCCACACGGGGGGTAAAACTCTCCGAGGATGCCGCGATGTTTCTTGCCTACGCTGAGGCCTTGCGCGGTGCGGGTTATGTAGCCCCTAATCCCATGGTTGGGGCCGTTTTGCTCGATAAAAATGGCGGTTATCTCAGTTCGGGAGCGCACCTCCGGGTTGGCGGCGCGCACGCTGAGGTCGAGGCTATCAACCAAATTGCGTCAGAGAACCTATTGGACGGCGGTACTCTCGTCGTGACTCTAGAGCCCTGTTCTCACCATGGACGCACGCCGCCCTGCGCGGACATGATTGCTCGCACAGGTATCAAAACAATTTTATTTGGTTTGAAGGACCCCAATCCCGTTGTCAACGGCGCAGGCGAGCAAAAGCTACGTTCGGCCGGTAAGATTGCGCGCCAGCTAGATCGCTGGAGTGGGCCTTGCGAGTGGTTGACGAGAGTTTTTATCACAAACCAAACTGAAAAAAGAATTTATGTTGGCATGAAGGTCGCAAGTACTCCGTTGGGTGTCATTGCCGGGGACAAAAGTAGCCGACTGTGGATAACCAATGAACGCTCGCGGCAGATGGGTCACTTCCTAAGGCTGGAATATGATGCCATTTGCGTCGGATCCGGTACGGCAATCTTGGATGACCCTAGACTCGATGTTCGCTGCCCCGAGATCGATGGACGGATGCCATTAAGAATCGTGGTAGATGGTCAGGGACTCCTCTTACAAAGGATGCCGCCGCTTCAGTTGTTGACCACGGCTCCGGAGAGGACATTGGTTATCTTGCCGAATGGTAGCCCAGATACTTTGGAGAGAGCCTTTGGTGTGAACGTGCTGCGACTGCCACTGAATGAGCGCGGCCAATTTAATTGGAAAGAAGTGGGTGAACATCTGTGGAAGCAGGGGATCACAAGTTTATTGCTTGAAGGCGGCGCCGGTCTTTATGAGTCGGCTGATCAACAGTCGTTCATTGATGCGCTTCACTGGTTTGTCGCTCCGGATGGGCCCGTTGACGGACTCAAATGGCCAGTAAATTCGGTAGCTTTTCAGTTTTACAAAAAGGGTGGTGGAGTCCCCCTCGAAGGGGATAGACTCGTAGAGGTTGGACTGGGCATGGGAGGAACAAACTTTGTCTGAATCACGA
>JBIJBX010000251.1:0-3681 GCA_044344995.1 Oligoflexales bacterium
GCCCATCGCGCGGTAGGCCTTATAAAAATTTGGATTCTTTGCGGTAACGGCGTTAAGAATGTCCAAAGCTTGCGAGACCTGCCCGAGATTTTTCATGGTTAACGCTTTACAAATTTTAGCTCGTAAGCTCTCAGGCGCCAGTCTTTCGGCGGCTTCGAAGCATTTCAGCGCGTCGGCAAATTTTCCTGTCAAATAAAGACGGTCACCCTCCCTTAAAAGCTTCGCGAGTGGCGGGGGAAATTTGTAGCGACTCAAGACTTCGTAAATTTTTTTCTCCAAGTCCTCGAGTTGAAATGGTTTTAGAATATAGTCATCAGCCCCCAAATCTATGGCCTTGATGATTTCATCCCGTCCACCTTCGCCAGTGACGACAATGACGGGAATATCAGCGCCAAAATTTAGGTTTCGAATGTTTTTCAGCGTCTCAAAGCCGTCTGTTTCCGGCATGAATAGATCTGTAATCACCAAGTCGATGGGTGATGTGGCCAATAGTTTAAGTGCGGCAGTGCCGTTATTGGCCTCCAAGATGGTACTAAATCCCTGGCTTGCTAAAATACGGCATAATGCTTTACGAATTGTGAATTGATCGTCCACGACCAAGACGGTCATAGGCTGACTTTGCTGACTACTTGAATGACCTGACATCGAGACTAATCCTCGGCAATGTTGCTTCTATGGTCGGACATGTGGTGCTGAAAAATGAGCGAATGATTCGGTTGCCGAGTCTAGAAGGCTTGGCATTTAACTAAGAAATCAGCTTCTGGATAAGGAAGTTAGGGAGTTGGGGAAGCTTGTTGGGAAAACTTCAAATAAGTGTTGGCCGTACTGTTTTCAGACTCATCCAAAGACCTAGAGACCTCCCATGCCCGAACGGCCTGGTCTCTTGCCCCAGCCTTCCACATGCAGATCCCTAGCCAAAGATGAGCCTGCGCTTCGTCGGGAAACATTCGAACGGCTTCTTGCAATTCATAGGTAGCACGTTCGAGTTGGCCTGTTCTTATATAAAGTTGCCCCAGGGCTAGCTTAACGTCGGGCATTTTCTCAAAGATAGACAGGGCGCGTCGATATTCATTGATCGCATCTAGTGGCATGTTGTTTTGTGCGTATAAATTGCCGCATTCAGCATGTTGATTAGCTAGTCGTCCCAACACGAGATCTGGATGTTTTCTGTTTTGTGGAGTGACGGCCAGAACTTCTAAGAAGATACTTTTGGCCTCCTCGTATCGGCCAAGGTCACAGAAAGTAGCTGAGAGATTAAGTCCAGCCTCAATAAAGTTGGCATTAATCTTTAAGGCTTTGGTGAACTGAATGATGGCATCAGAGAACTTTGACTGTTTGTGATAGGTCACACCGAGTAGATTATGCAGGTTTGCCATTGAGCCAAACTCGTCAATGGTCGTGAGAAGGAGCTTTTCAGCGGCTTCAAAACGATTTACGGAGTGGTAGATCTTCACCTTCTGATTTATTTCAGTGAAATCTATTCTCACCCGCGCTCCTCCGTTAGCTATTTCCTGATTTTAACTCAGACCAAGGCTTTTGCGCTACTAGGCAACTGTGCTGGATTCAAATCGGCGCGTGATCATCACCTTGATCTGTCCCGGGAAGGCGACGTCTTCTTCCAGCTTCCTGGCGATAGCCGTAGTGAGTGACTCGATGTCTTCCTCTTTAACGCGCTTATGATTCACCTCAATGTGAATCTCTCGTCCACCATTCATGATGGCTGACTTTGTGATGCCCTGGAAGGATCTGATGACATCGTCAATGTCACGTAGACGATCTTGATATCCTTCCTCAAGGTTTACCCGGGCGCCAGGTCGGGCGCCAGAAAGTGTATCTGCGGTTTTAAGGACGTGCGCAAGCGGCGTCTCCAGTACCAGGTCATTGTGGTGACTCATGAGGGTGTCACAGATATATCGCTGTTCGCCAAAGCGGTCCGCGTAGTCTCCGCTAATCACGGCATGGCTTCCCTCAATTTTATAATCAAGCACCTTGCCGATATCATGTAGTAAGCCGCATCGCTTTGCCGCCGTGGGGTCAACGCCCAGTTCTTCGGCCACAAGACCCGCGAGAACCGCGACCTCGAATGAGTGCAAATATTGATTTTGACGGTAGCTCGTTCGCCAGTTCAGGTAACCGATGAGCTTTTGTATCTCTACATGGATACCATCGAGTCTGAGTTCCATGATCGCTTGTCGACCCATCTTTAACGCCTGTTGGTCGAGAATTTCTCGATGTTTTTTGTAATAATCGGCAATCTTAGGCCAAGCGGAGTGGTGATTTAATTTTACTATTTCCGTTAGGGCAAGACGCGCGGCTTCTCGTTCTACACCCATGCCGCCAGCGAGTTTTATAATCGCGGGTGATTCTACATCTCTCGCCTGGTGAAATTCAGCCTCAATACCCGCAATTTCTTTAACGGCGGCAATCAGCCCAGTGGAGTCTTCCGCAAGCAGATCCCAGGCCTTGCGGTCCTCAACTTCGACGGCATTGGTCATTTTCGGCCACGGGAACTCTGGTGTGTAACGGGACATGGAGCGGCTTAGGAATCTGGCGGCGACGCGTTTCGCCCCTGAATTGAGTTCTTCGTTGTAGAGTTTGAGAAGTTTCTGTGACTCGAGCTGCCGCTGCTCGACGATTGTGTCTGACATCGAGCGCAACAATATCTTAGCATCAGCCCGGCAAGCCTGTTCAAGGCGTTCTCGCATTTGAACCTGAAGTTCCTCTAGTTTAGATTGTTTGCCAAGGTAAGTTGATTGGGCGAAATCTCGATGCTGATCGACTTGCTTGAGGTCGTGTTCAAGCTTTTGAACGCGAGAAGTCACTGGTTGAATCTGACTTTCTAAAATATTTAAATTTTCTTCCGCTAATTTCAAATCTTCCTGGCGGTCGACAAGTGTTTCAGAGAGTTCTTCTAGAAGCATTTGATTCTTTGCGTTGTTTGTACTGCGTGCCTCGCCAAGAATGAAGTCGGCCTGCTTGCGCGCCTCGGCCAGAACTTCTTCCTTCTGAGTTCGATGACTGGCAGACAACCTGGTTGGAAGGATGCGTAGAATTAAGAAGAAAATGACATATCCGGCAACGACTGAGCCGGAAAACATCAGAATATATTCAGTGACCGACATGGTGGTCTCCTTTTTTGAAAGACAATCTGGGGACGCGAAAAAGACAGTCCCAATTAAACTTTAAACCATAGTCAATACTGGAGGAAGTTGCAATTTGTCAGTATGCTGTACGGCCAGGCCAAAGTCGGCCAAAAGGAGCCAAGTTCATGGCACATTCGCTTGAATTCATAGGAGATACGCTCGATCTAGCCAGTGGCGAGCTCTTGCGGCGATTTGGGTCGGTCAAGGACATTAAAACCAAGAAAGACACCAGCATTGTTACGGATGCTGACCTCGCCAGCGAAAAGATAATTTTGGACCGGATTACAAAGTTTTTCCCGGATGACGCCATCATTAGTGAAGAATCCGGCCAAATGAAGGTCAATCGGGCGGCTGGGCAAAAGGTTTGGATTATTGATCCGCTCGACGGGACAACAAATTTTGCTAATTCCTTTCCATTTTTCAGCGTTTCTATCGGGTACGGGGAGTTTTTGGCGAATGGTCGCATTCGGATTTTGGCCGGTGGAATAGCTGATCCCATTCATAAAAACAGATACTTAGCACAGCTAGGCCATGGTGC
>JBIJBX010000253.1:0-3635 GCA_044344995.1 Oligoflexales bacterium
ATCTACTTGCATCCGTTCAAATGGCTTCTGTGCCTCGGGTTGAGATCGGCTGACGACCATCTCGTTCTGTTCAAGCTGCTCGTAAACTTTGAGGTGCCCATCCAAGAAGGTCAGTTTTCGATTCTCGAGACCATTGACATAAAGAGCTACGGTCGATTCATGACCATCAAGGCCACACCACTTTTTTTGCTTTGGCCCGATCACAGCTTTACTACAGTGAATTGCCGTCAGATTACCTTGCTCGTCAAATTCAACCCGACTTTTTTGTGATTTATCTTTTAGCAGAGTTGCTGTTGCTAATTTTAAGTTGCCATTTGTGAAATAGACGCGTTGTAAAACAGGCGTGCCATGCTCGTAGAGTTCCTCTCTAACTGGCAGACCGTCACTATAGGTATTTTTCCAACCGTGGTATTTATTTTGCCCTGGAACACCGTCGTAAGAAGTTTCCTTCTGAAGGGCGCCGTTTTTATAAATCTTCTCTTGGATCACCATCCAGTTCTTGAATAGAGTTTCTTTTAGGATGATCTTTGACACAGGATCTTGGCAGGAGACGGTGCCTGCCTCAACGGAGGCGAAGTCACTTGTTCCGATCACTTCGCCATTGTGGAGACACTCCACCGGGGAAGCCTCGAGGGGAGCAGCCAAAAAAACAGCCAGTAAGAAGAGGCGTGAAGATATACGTAGCACGATGTCCCTCCCGCGTAACGCCAATGTGGCCCAAAAAGTGTTGCATGAAATGTTCGGTATGGACGGATTCTAACAAGAGGATTTGGTTGCGGTCAAATCCTTGAAACCCTTGGGGGACAAGGCTTAAAGTGGGTTTAACGTTTTTCAAAAAGTAGTTTAGATCTAGAGATGAGATTAATGACCCGCCGTAAAATACGAGCGTGCTCTAATGGGTCAACAAGGTTTTCAGGGTTATGATTGAATGTTTTAAGGGATCATAGATGGCGCATAACGATTGTGGTCACGGGCATAGGCCGCAAATAATGCCTCAATATTACTCAGTTTTATTGTGGTTCCTCCCGCGAAATCTTTAAAATACTTGTAAAATTTTTATGCTTTTAATAGGTTTCGCTCGAAAATCAATGGTCAGGAGGTCCTCACCCATGAAATTCGCAGTCCTTTTAGCAGCGTTATTGGTTAGTGCTTCCGCACTCGCAAATCAGGCAGACAACATAACCGTAACATCAACGCTGAGCTCACAAGAGTCTTATCGACTCTATGAATTTCTCACGGTCCCAGAAGTTGCGGAGCAGGACGGTCGAGCGCTAGTAAAACGTTCCGCTAATATCGTCTGTACTCGCTTCGGTTCCTATCCAGGTGATCGGGAGTATGAGTGCAAGGTGTCGATCACAGTAGGTCACTCCGGGATGGCGATCCTCGGAGATTGAATCAGGAAAATCAATTTTAAAAAAAAAGGGACCGGTGTGAAACCCGGTCCCCTTTTTTTTGGTCATAAACCCTTACTCAAACTTTGCACCCGATGCCAACACCAGTGACCAGTCCAACATATCGAATAATCCGTCACCGTTGAAATCACCTTGCGCCCAAGTTGCAGCCTCGCCAGTCTCATATTTCTTGGCTGCGAGGATCTGCGCGACGTCAGTCGCATTGAGGAGTCCATCACCATTGGCATCGCCAGGGCGGCGAGTCGTGGCATCCATGTTCGCGATGATGACTGCGACGTCCAGAATGTCGACCATGCCATCTCCGTTGGCATCTCCGTCACTTCGAACAGCCCCGACAGCGCCTTTGTCATACTTGCCGCCGCCGGTAACTTGCAGAGCGTCAAGATCATTGACTTTACCATCGCCATTGATGTCACCTTCCCTTGGTGGAGGGTTGCTCAAGTCATTTATATTAGGTTGCGTGCCATACATAACGTTTGCAAAAACTAACGGTACGGAGGTAGCGCCATTAATCGAAACTTCCTGAGAGGTGATGGCTGAGGCATCCAACGTATCAACCATTCCATCGCCATTAAAGTCACAGTCTAGCCACGTCGCATTAGATGTGACTACATTATATCGGATCATAAACTTGCCCAAATCCGCGCCGTCAGCTTTTCCGTCTCCGGTGCAATCGCCAACCGCTGGGTTAGAGGCCTGACGCACGCTGGCTTGCAATAGGCTCATATCGTCTGCGGTAACTTTGCCGTCACCATCAAAATCACCCTGTTCCCATGTGGCCGCTTCACCAGACGCAAACTTGCCAGATGAAACGACTTGAGCCGCATCTAATATATCCACTGTACCATCGCGATTTGCATCTCCAACAATTGGTGTGGAGTCGTCTACTCCCGCAAGCATGATAGAAACGTCGAGGATATCAAAAATGCCGTCCCCGTTTACATCACCTTCGCCAACAGTCGCAGGTTGATTAAACTTGCCGAGAGAGGCGACCAAAGCAAAATCTGCCTTATCTATTTTTCCGTCACTGTTAAAGTCACCCTTGATGCCAGCAGATCCACCTGACGAAGATTTCTTTCCGCAGGCTGAAGCGATTACGACTAACCCGCACAGACTTAGTCGTTTTAATATGTTCCAGTTAACTTTCATAATGGTCCTTCCTTCCCTTATTCTTTTTACGATCAACCGTGGATTCTGGGTCGCAATCGGATTCTCAGGTGCCCTAGCTTTAGAAAAAAAAAATTACCTCATGATATTAAATGGTTGGGATTACTCTTGCACTCTTGCTTTAACGCTAGACGGGACCTCAAATGCTTACAAATTCGCCTGATGGGTCCTGTAGCTCGAAAAACGACCTTGTGGGGCTACGGGCCTCGATGGGGCTGATGCACGTTGAAATTTCTTTTTAATTTTTTTTAGGCGTTTTTTAGGTGGCTTAACGAAATTTTAAACGAATGTGTGTAAAATCAGAGCCGGGATATTTGGAGTAGTAGGGTGCCGTGAGTACTTGGGCCTTGGGTATGGTCTCGTTGTTACGAACTTGGTGGAAAAAGCGCATGTTCTCGCATAGTAAATTTTTTTTCCTGCTAATTTTGTCTGCGGCAGACATTTGTTTGTGGTCCGAGAAATCTGTTGCGGAACTTGTCATCGGGGATATGCCACTTGATCAAAATCCAAATGCAAAATTAGGTTTACCCAGCTCTTTTAGTGATAGCCATGTGATCATCAGCCGCCCGCAATACGTGATCAGTTGGAATATTGATCGTCGGGCCCCGGAATGGGTTTCTTGGTTGCTGACTGAGGGGAGTTTTGGCGAATCAACAAGGACCAATGTGTTCCACTTGGATCGTGAGCTCGAAGTGGTGCTAAAAGATCAAAATCGTAAGTCGGTTTCCCCATCGGAGTATCGAAATACTTGTCTCGATCGTGGACACCAAGTTCCAAGTGCTGATCGAACGTCAACTGATCCTGACAATCAGTCAACATTTTTAATGAGCAATGTAGCCCCGCAGTCAGCATTTTTAAATCGTCGAACTTGGGTCAGTCTTGAGCGTTTTGTTCGGCGCAGAATTGTCGTTCAAAATGAAAGTGCTCAGATTTATACGGGTTCAATTTATTCAGACGATTCGGAGACCATCGGACCCAATAAGGACATCCATGTTCCCAGATCTAACTTTAAAATTGTTGTGTTGCAGCCCAATTCTAGGTTTTCAAAAGGTGTCG
>JBIJBX010000254.1:0-3599 GCA_044344995.1 Oligoflexales bacterium
GAAATTGGCTGTCATACGGGGCAAACCATCTGTGATATGGCAGAGGCTCATCCAGAAGCTTTATTTGTCGCCATTGATATAACGTTTAAGCGTGTTTATCAGACGGCAGAAAGAGCGGAACAACGTAAGCTTGATAACGTTTACGCAGTGCTTGCCAACGCTGGTGGCTTGAGTGATTTATTTACACCAGGTGAAGTGAATGGTTTCGTCACGTTTTTTCCTGACCCCTGGAAAAAGAAAAAGCATGCGCACTACCGACTTTATGCGCCAAAGTTCTGCTCCACAGCTTGGGATCTTTTAGTGCCGGGTGGATTCTTATGGCTAAAAACCGATCAGCTGCCCTACTTCACCGACGCGTGTTCATTTGTTGAAAGCCAAGGCTTTAAAGAAACAGAACTGCTGCCTGTATTGAAGTCTGAAGACTACTCCAGTCTTTTCCTACGCCGTTTCGATCTTAAGGGCATGCCTTGGTACAATCGCAAATGGCAAAAAATTCACGGTTAAAATCAGGTGATTAGCGCCTGAATAGCGGCCGCTTGGCGAGCGTGATAAAATGTAAGCCTAGGCTATAACAGCAGAAAACTGAGGATCTATGGGCTCTGATACAAAAGTTAGAACGATCGGTGCACGCAAAAGCGCTGACCCGATCTCCATTTCTAAACTTCTCACGTTTGCTGAAAAAGTCATTCAAACCGATAAAGAAGCGGTTTTGAAAGCACAAAGTGCGATTACAGACCTCACCGCACGCTCAAGCGACACTGGGCTTCCGCCAAAAATCAGTGCCTTGAGTGAACTGTGCGGAAAGTCGGGAAGCGTAAAATTACAATCCACAACGCAGGACTCTGATTCCGACAAACTCGTGGATCTGAACTCGTTGCGGCGAAAAAGCTAGGTGACAACAAAGGTGACCATTTCCATGAAGAATGTCGCGTGCGTACACGTGACGAATCAACATAGAAGCTTTAAAGTCGACCGGAAGAAAATTATCCATATTGTCACGGAAATTTCCCGTCGTTTAGGCGTGGTGCAATACGAAATCTGCTTACAGTTTGTATCCCCAGTGAAAATGAAGTCTCTTAATAAACATTACCGCAATCAGGACAAGTCGACCGACGTCCTTGCTTTTCCCCAATACGACTGGAAAAGACCAAAAAAAGTTCAAAAAAACCCCGCGCCAGCCGTCAAAATACTTAATCCCTTGCCCCTTGGTGACGTGGTTATTTCGCCGAGTGATGCGGCCTCCAATGCCCTTGAATCCGGCTCTGATCTCGATAAGGAAGTTTGCTTTTTAGTTGTCCACGGAATTTTGCATCTGGTTGGCCATGATCATATGAAACCAGGCGAAAAACGACGAATGTTTGCTGAGCAAAAAAAACTTATGCGGATCTTCGCCGGCGGGCGATCGAGCAAGCCACAATGGGATGGATGCATAAGACGAATGAGATCCTCGGACCAAAGAAAAGCTAAAGTAGCGGCCGGTAACTTGACGCGCAAACGACGAAAGTAGAGACGTAAAAAAACTATGGATAATTTCTTTGCAAATGACACCGCAGCCATCGTCGGGTTTATCACCTGTGGAGTGATATCTGCCCTTTTCTCGGGCGCGGAAACCGCAATAACTGGCTTAGGATCTCTGAAAGCCAAGCATATTCTTGACACCCGCGGAGACAAGGCAAAAGAACTCAACCTGTGGCTGCATCATCCAAGCCGCGTTCTTTCAACAATTTTACTATTCAACACCGCTGTTAACATTCTCGCGTCAGCGATCGCGACTGAATACGCTAACAAGTACTTTGAAAACAAAGCTCTGGCAGTAGCGACAGGTTTTACCACACTTGTTATTTTGATTCTGTGCGAGATCATACCTAAAACTATTGGCAAAATTTACACAGAAACTCTGGCCATCCCAGCGATGAAGTTTGTATATTTCTGTTACAAGCTGACCATGCCCATTGTTATCGGCCTCAGTTATTTAGCTTCGACCTTAATCGAAATGTTTGGCGGTGGAAAACACCAGCCTGGCCCTCAGATCACCGAAGAAGAACTGGAATTTCTCGTCAACGTTGGAGAAAAAGCTGGCGTATTCGAGGAAACCAAGCAAGACATGATCTCAGGCGTATTTGAATTTGACGAGATTAAAGTCCGCGAAATCATGACACCAAGAACGGATATGACGGCGATTGAGCTGAAGACACCTCTGCATGAGGCTGTCAAGCTAGCATACGAGAGCGGTCATGCTCGCATACCCGTCTACGATGAACGAATCGATAATGTGGTGGGAATTCTCTTAGCCAAAGACCTTCTGCAATTTGCAGCAAACCCTGAGAAAATGCAGACCACCAAAATCCAGCATCTCATGCGAAAACCAAGGCGAGTGCCAGAATCAAAACTGATTATGGATGTATTCAAAGAGCTCAAAAGAACAAAAACACACATGGCCATCGTCATTGATGAATACGGGGGAACAGCTGGCCTCATTACACTTGAAGACATGCTCGAGGAAATAGTCGGAGAAATTCAAGATGAGCATGATGAAGAACAGGCCAAAATCATCGAAATAAGCCCTGGAATATACGATGTCATGGGGCAGATGAATTTAGACGAGTTCCTGGACTTCTTTGAAATCACCCCAGCACAAATTCATGCCGAAGGTCTTCAAGAGGCCGAGACCGTAGCTGGATATATGATTCAGGTGACAGGAGATCTGCCCAAAGTAGGCCAGAGCACAACTATCGGCCCTCTCGTATGCGAAGTGTCACAGGTCGTTCGTCACCGCGTGGAACGCGTAAGAGTCCGCAAAAATCAAGAAAATGCAGAATTCACTGATTGATCGATCAGATCTTCGAATTGTCAGTTAATTCTTTAATTATTTAAAACAGAAAATGCCGAAGCTTAGTAACGCGAGCCGCTGCGTCTTCCAGGCGTTTGCGAAAGGCCGGACTTTTTGCACTCTCCTGGCGTAAAGCCTCCAGCGCTATTTTACAGCGCTCAAGATGTCGACAAACCAATAGCATGTCACAACCTGCAGCCACTGCATCGATCAACGCTGACTTCCAGGCATCGATCTCCTGCGGTAAAGCTCCCATATTCATATCATCACTAACGACGACACCCTGAAATCCAAGTCTCGCTCTGAGCCAATCCATGATCACAATTTGGGAGCGGCTGGCCTCCCGGTCACACAGCGCCGGAAATATCGAGTGCGAGATCATGACCATTTTTGATTTCGGCAGCAGTCGTCTAAAAGGCTCTAACTCTCTAGTTAAGAGAGTTTGTAAGCTCGCCTCGATGATGGCAGTGCCCTCGTGAGTATCGACCCTGGCGTCACCTTGACCAGGGAAGTGCTTCAAACAGCCCAGGACATTAGTGCCTTGGAGGCCGTCCATAAATGCTCCAGCTCGCAGTGATACCTGCTCAGCTGTCGTACCAAAACAGCGATCACCAATGGCCACATTGGATGGCTCTGTAAAAATATCAACCACCGGCGCAAAGTCTACATTAACGCCAAGATGTTTAAGCTCAGCACCCACGGCGGCGCCGTAGTTTTTGATCGTTTCAAGACTGGATGAATCAATACCACCGCCAGCCAGCTGAAGGGC
>JBIJBX010000256.1:0-3561 GCA_044344995.1 Oligoflexales bacterium
ACCCCGGTTTCTTGGGAAACTAGGGCTTTTGATCTATTTCTTTATTGGAAAAAATGGCGGGATGGACGGGACTCGAACCCGCGGCCTCCGCCGTGACAGGGCGGCGTTATAACCAACTTAACTACCACCCCGCGCTAGGGTGCCGCGTTTAGCCTATTTTCTCTTAAGCATCAGCGGGAATAACGTTTATACGGACGTCGTCAGGGGGTGTCAAATGGATTTTCCGGGCGAGTTCATCCTTTCGCCGCTCGCGGCTAGTCCAGATGATGAAGATCATACTCACCACAAAAAAATCAATAAATTCGCCAGGTACCCACATTAGAAGACCGCCCAGTCTTTGATCATCAAGGTGATTCCAAGGCTTCCACCACTCAGGCAGGGGCCTTCCGGCGTAGGCATACCAGACCTCATCGCTAAACGACAAAAAGGCCGACAAGATAACGTTGGATGCCATTAGTCCCATGACATAGAGCATTCTGACCGGCATTTTGAGAGGTGACTTCATCGGATGAGGATCGATGATGTTTCTCCAAAGCAAGATACTCGCCCAGGCAAACGTGGCGTGTTCCAGAAGATGCCACGCGTCATTTAAGAGGGCTAGATTGTAATAATACGGCACATGCCAAAACCAGTAAGCCGCCTGAAACAAGAAAAGACTCACCAGAGGAAGACTCATGATTTTAAACACAAAACGTAGTGGTTTACTGCGAACAATCGGAAAATAAATATTACGGCGCACACCCGGCGAGATACCGCGCACACAGATAAAAAACGGCACACCGAGCATCATGAGAGGCACACCAATATTGGTGATCATAAGATGCTGGATCATATGCACAAAAAACAATTGATCAGACAGAGGATCAATCGGTGGCAGCAACGCAGTAATGACGATGACTAAGCCCAGATAATAAAGCCCAATCTGCCAAGGCTTGACCGGAAGCTTACCTCTAAAGGCTTTAAGGCCTCGATAGTACAGAATTCCCATAGCCACAAAGAGCAGCAGAGCCGGATCCCAGATCCACTTCAGATCAAATGTTTCCGGCGGCAGGGGATCATACAGATGCCCCGTTGAGGCCTGCGCCACTGTTGCGCCTGCTACCAGGCTAAAAATAAATGTCATGAGCACTTTCAAAGACATCCGAAAGCCTTTCTCTCTAATGTCCCCAAAATACCCTTGGTCGGCCAGATAGCAAGCAAAAACGCCGCCTTTGACACTTGGTCATAAGGCGGCGACATTTGACTGCCTAATTCATCTTAGCCCATGGTAGGCAAGGAAAGCTTCATCATGATAAATACAGCGACTGCTAGAAGTCCAGAAAACACAAAAATCTGAGTTAGAACCTTGCTGTCAAACCGCAAGTGCATGTACCAGCCACACACCATCACAAACTTAACGATCGACAGAGCTATCAAAGTCCAGATCATCAGCGTGTTGGAGATCCCCCAGGCTTCCTTCTCCTTGAAGATAATCCATTCAATAAACGTAATTACACAGAGGATGACTGCAAAGATCCAGTAGAGTTTTGGGCCTGCATGAGCATGCTCGGCATGGGCGTCATGCTTGTGGCTTGGGTGGTTACCGTGTGTTGATGCCATAGAGGTTAGCTCCTTAATTTCTTAGACGTAAACAAACAGGTAAACCACGGTGAAGATGATAATCCACACCACGTCTACAAAGTGCCAGTAGAGGCCCGCAACTTCCACGATCTCGCTGTTAAACCATTCTTTGCCCTTGATGAGAGAGGTGATCAAAATGGACAGCATCCAAAGAACACCCACCGTCACGTGCGCACCGTGACAACCGGTCAAAAGATAAAAGCTTGAAGCAAAAATATTGGTGGAAAGTCCGAGGCCGTCTTTCAGAACGAACGTGGAGAACTCATGGTACTGAAAGCCCAAGAAGATCAGACCGCCGAGCACGACCATAAAAGTCCAGAACTGGAATTTTCTAAGGTCTTTTTCCTTACAGTAGTGAAGAGCAAGCACCATCGCCACCGATGACATCAGAAGGTCAAAGGTCGAAAGCGTCGTAATGTCGATTTCATAAACTTGCTGAGGCGTAGGACCAGAGATCGAACGTCCCTTGTTAATCAAATAGTTGGCAATCAAAGTGCCAAACAAGAAGCACTCAGAGCCAATAAGCACCCACATTGCAAACTTACGGTTTTCAACTCCGGTGGTGGTGGTGTGATGTGCGAGAGCTGCGTCACTCATTCTTTATGTCTCCCCAGTATTCGTTAAAACTTAAAGCAAAGTCGGCCGAGCAGAGGTTATCAAGGTTCCTCGTACGCCCAACCGTAGGTTGATACTACCGTCAAGGCAACACCAGCAAGGGCTATGACAAGGCCACTTGCAGGTACTACAAACCCAGTTGCAATCATCGTGAGGCCAAATGCTAGTACAATCGGCCAGAAACTCTGATTTGGAAGGTGAATGGTTTTTGGATCCACGATCGGCTGTTTCGGAGGAGTCAGACGCTTGCCGTCATGGGTGTATTTCTTATGCCACCAGTCATCAAGCTGCGTTACTTCTGGAAGTTTAGCAAAGTTGTATTCAGGAGGAGGAGAAGCAATCGACCACTCAAGTGTTCGGCCATCCCAGGGATCATCCGATGCTTTTTTGCCAAACTTGAGTGAGGCAAACATATTGATGAAGAACAATGCCCCACCAACAGCAGTCATGTAGGCACCCATGGTCGCGAAGAAGTTCCAGAAGTTCCAGTTTTGATCCCCTGCATAAGTGTAGATACGACGTGGCATTCCCTCTAGACCAAGGAAGTGCATCGGGAAGAACGTCAAGTTAAAGCCAATCATATAGAGCCAGAACTGAAGTTTACCGATCGTTTCATTCATGATTCGGCCGGTGACTTTCGGGTACCAGTAATAGATACCACCAAAAAGACCCATCACCGCACCGCCGTAAAGTACGTAGTGAAAGTGAGCGACGACAAAGTAGGACGCTTGGTGCTGAGTATCGATCACAGGAGAGCTGTGCATAATTCCGGACAGTCCGCCCAGTGTGAACATGGCAACAAACGAGATCGCGAAAAGAGACGCCGTGGTAAATCTGATTTGGCCGCCCCAAAGTGTGGAGATCCAGTTAAAGATTTTTACCCCTGTCGGTACGGCAATCAACATGGTGGCTGCCGAGAAGAGAGCTGTCGCCCAAGGGCCAAGGCCCGTCGTGAACATGTGGTGAGCCCAAACCGCAAAGCCCAGGAAGCCGATGGCACACGAGCTGTAGACCATGACTGTGTATCCAAAGAGTGGCTTTTTGGCGAACGTAGCCAGAATCTCAGAAACGATACCCATGGCCGGAAGAATCAGAATGTAAACTTCAGGGTGCCCGAAGATCCAGAACAAGTGCTGCCACATGACAACCTGACCGCCAGCTCCCGGGTTGAAAAACCCAGTGCCAAATGTACGGCCAAATGAAATCATGACAAGAGCAACGGTGATTACCGGTAGAGACAAGAACAAAAGAACCTGTGTGACGAGGGTCGTCCAGACAAACAATGGCATCTTTAGCAGGGTCATGCCCTTGCAACGCATATTGATG
>JBIJBX010000002.1:0-39021 GCA_044344995.1 Oligoflexales bacterium
GGATCATTACGGCTTCGTCATAGCGGCCAAGGGATTCCAATGTATCCGCATACATGAGTCGGCCCTCAATATCTGAGGGCTTGGCCAGAACGTAAAGTGCTAAATAACTCGCCGACTCGGGCCAATTTTTGATTACACGCAGACAGTACCCAAGCCCCTTTTGCGCCTCTGGCACCTGGGTGAAAGCTAATGCTCGGTAAAAAATTTTGACGGCCTCGTCGCAGTCCTGGCTTTTAACTTTTAGCCAAGCCAGGTTTGTCAGCAAAATTGGCTGCTGTCTAACTAGCCAATCTCTGAATTCAGCACTGGTTTTACGATCCTGAAGCGATCCGTCGACAGTCTTCACGGCTGCGACAAAGTCACCGGTTGAATAGCTAAGGATAATCTGACGGTAAACCGCCATCTCAGCCTCTGAGAATGGTTCTTTCGGGAGTTCCAATGTGGGCAGCTTTGCTACCAAAGGCGCTTCAGGCGTCAATGCAGCATTGCGGTCATTCTTTAGTTGATTCGCTACCCAAAAGCCAATCGCCACCACAACCAAGACGAGCAAACTCATGTCAAACCAAGACGAGGGTTTTTTCACGTAGTGTGTCCGTTGATCATAGGGACTAATTGACCACGATCATGCAGTCGCTTGGCATCGTCAAACCCACCAATAAATTGATCACCGATAAAAATCATGGGAACTGTTCGCCAACCACCGTTGGCCTCAGACAATTTTACCCGTTCCTCGTGGCGTCCCTCAAGGCTCACTTCTTCGTAAGCGATCCCGAGCGATTTAAATAGACGCTTGGCAGACTCACAATATGGACAAACGGAAGTCGTGTAAATTTTGACCTGTTTCATAGGTCAAATGCTAAGTCAAAAGGGACCGTATCTCAACTGCTAAAATGCGCGCGCTCTTTTGATTGAGAGGTGTTTTTAGGAGGCCACTTACCCGATGGCTTAGACCTTCGCTCAGAACCCCATCTCTTTGGTTGATCATTAAAGCCGCGCGAGCCACGATTTACGCGAAAGCCGCCTTTGCGACCACCACCAAATCGACCACGATCATCGCTGGACTCAGAACGGCCACGGGGACCGCCTCCGCTTAGTAGACGGCGGGCCTCGTCAGCTGTAACACCGATACGATCGTCTCCGCTAACCTGACGCCCTGATGATATAACAGAGACCAATCTTTGCGCCAGCTCCTCGGCCGAATATTTACTTGCCAAGGTCGCGGCAAAATTTGCCATATCGTTTCTGAGGCGAAGGCCCTCTATTTTCGCAGACAGCTGCTTTTCAAGGCTGTCTCGTACATCGTTTTTACTTGGAACCTCTCCAACTGAGAATTCGGCGTTATGAGCTTTTGCAAACACATCGTTGCCTCTGATCTCGGATGGCGTCGCCACCGTGATCGCTACACCACGCTTACCGGCACGACCGGTTCGGCCGATGCGGTGGACATAACGTTCGCGGTTTTCTGGCACGTGAAAATTAATGACATGCGTGACGTTTGGAATATCCAACCCACGAGCGGCCACATCGGTGGCGATGATGATCTTCGCCCGACCATCTTTCAAGGCTTGTACGGCTTGATTCCTAATAGCCTGTGACATGTCACCGTGGATGGATTTAGCGGAAACACCACGGGTTGTTAGTTCGCTTTGCAAGTTATCAACATCCCGTTTAGTCCGGCAGAAAATGATTGCTTTCTCAGGGTCCTCGACCTCGAGAATTCTGACTAAGGCGGACTCCCGCTCATGACCACGAATGACGATCAAGCGCTGTTCAATATCCATATTCGTCTGTTGTCCGGAATTTAGCTGCACGTGCTTGGGCTGGCGCATGAATTCCCGCGTAAGCGCCTTAATCTCAGGCGGCATTGTCGCCGAAAACAGCAAGGTCTGACGGTCTGACGGCATATCAGACAGAATTTGCCTAATATCGTCAACGAAACCGCGATCCAACATCTCGTCAGCTTCATCAAGCACAATGATATGTGGTGTAAAACGCTTTAACCGTCCTTCGCGCAAGTGATCCATAAGTCGCCCTGGCGTTGCGACGACGACTTGTGCGCCCCTATTGATGAGCTCAACTTGACGAAGATACCCCTGCCCACCAACTACAGGCACCGTTTTAACGTTTGCAAATTTACCCAAACGAAATAATTCGTCACTCACCTGAATCGCCAATTCACGAGTTGGGGTGAGAACCAAGATTTCTACTGAATTGTTATTTTTCAATCGACTCATCGCTGGTAAGCCGTAAGCAGCTGTTTTACCAGTACCTGTCTGAGCCTGTCCAATGAGATCGATTCCCGTTAGGACCAATGGGATTGCTGCAGATTGGATAGGACTAGGGGTTAAAAAACCAGCAGCCTTGACGCCTTCCATGATGCCCCGGCTTAAACCCATCTGCTCAAAACCCCGTCCTTCGCCCGATATCTGGGGCTCCAGGGTGCCAGCACTGGTGACAGGAGATAAATCCGACGGCGAGGATTTGTTAAATAGTTCAGTCATTTTAGGGCTTTCTCCAGTTTTAACCGTCGGGATACCTAGGTCCCGCACGTCAGTTTAGGCAAGGGTAGATTCAGGTGCCCGGAAGTTAATCGGATTCTAATATTATTTCAATATTAATTTAAATAAATTTGAATTATTTTTTAAAATTGGCGATTTTTTCTAGACAAATACCATCTATATATAGACAAATAGTAGACAGGGCTCATTGTAAAGCTTATAGTTCCAGCCTGTTTGGCAAAATAGCAGTCCCGAAAGGTCAATGTTGTGCAATCGTTAGACGAAAACACCCCCATGGACCCCACCCGCCAAAGCGAACGCGATGCCTGCGTTTTGAGTTCTGGTCGATCTGGCATGATTGTCGCTGGTCAGCACCCAGAGTCCGGGTTGGTGGGTTTAAGCCATCAGGAGCTGCGAGGTCGAGTCCTAGAACTTGCACAGAGCCAGGCTGGCGGCACGAAGATACACATTGATTCCTCTGGTTTAAGTCTCGATCAAAAATTGTTTGTCGAACGGATTTTATTGCATCAATTTGATCGCGACGATCTCCATGATGTGAGCATCTACTTTCGCAAGGCCACGCGCGCACTGGCGGCTGATCAAGCCCCCACTTTGGCCGACGCAAAACTGCCCTTTGGACTAACCAACAAAAGAAAATCAATTCCTGGCGTCAAGCATGTGATCGCCATTGCCTCCGGCAAAGGTGGCGTGGGCAAATCAACCATTGCGACAAATCTTGCGACTGGATTGGCGCAGCAGGGACTGCGAGTCGGTCTTATGGACTGTGACGTGTATGGTCCCTCTGCCCAACTTATGCTTGGCATCGATGCAAGCATGGCAGTTACAAACGGTCAATTGGTTCCACTGGAACGATTCGGCGTTAAAGTCGTTAGCTTCGGTTTTTTAACGGACGCAATGTCGCCGGTAATTTGGCGCGGCCCAATGGTCAGCAAGGCAATCGAGCAGCTCTGCTACGACGTTCAATGGGGTGAACTTGATGCGCTGGTATTGGACCTACCGCCCGGAACGGGGGACGTTCAGCTGACCTTGGCGGAGCGCATACCTATTTCTGGATCCATTGTGGTGAGCACACCTCAGGATGTCGCCTTAATCGACGCCCACAAGGCAGTCTCCATGTTCGAGAAACTAGGTGTACCCATACTGGGAATTGTTGAAAATATGTCACATCACATCTGCACAGCCTGCGGACACCAAGATCATATTTTTGGCGGTGAATCTTTTGAAAACTTTGCCCAAAAGCGAAAACTCACAAAATTGGCGAGCATTCCCATCAACAGGGAGATTCGTGTCGCAAGTGATACGGGACAACCCATCGTTTTAAGTCCTAGCGCTGCCGCCAATGAGTATGCATCCCTAAGTAAAAAAACCGCGACTATCTTAGGCCTCTTAGCTTCTGCAACGCGCGGACGAACAAACAACAAATATTCAGACTCTAGAGACCAGAATTAGGAGATAAGAATGCAGAATAACAAAACAGAATCCAAGGATCAGCCAATCGAGCGACTGCCCGATGTTTTCACCGGTCTGTCCAAGCCTCAAAAACTGGGTGTCGCTGGTCGTCTGATCATTGAATCAGCCAAAGGTGAAAACGCGCGACGTGCGGGACTTGTCAAAACACCAGAAAGATTTGCCAAGGCGGTGAGTTTTCTACTGTCTGGTTACGATTCCAAGCCTGAAAATGTCGTGGGTGAAGGCATTTTTCCTTCAGAATCTCGCGGCGTCGTCAGTGTCAACAAGGTCGAGTTTTACAGCCTTTGTGAACACCACATGCTACCCTTCTGGGGCGAAGTGAGTGTTGCTTACTACCCCAATGACAAAATCATCGGCCTGAGCAAAATCCCAAGGCTGGTCAATCTTTTTGCCCGACGTCTACAAGTTCAAGAACATCTAACTCACGAAATTGCCCGCGCCCTCAACGAGCTGATTCAACCTAGAGCGGTCGCCGTAAGAGTCAGCGGCCAGCATCTTTGCATGATGATGCGAGGAGTTGAGAAACAGAACTCTACGACCGTTTCTGAGACCTCGATCGGTGTGGATCGCTTGACAAATCTCGAGCAGCAGCGACTTTTCAGCGCCCTTGAAGGCAAATAAAAATGTTTGGTGAAAAAGGTTCATGACGACTATGGAAAGCACAACGTACAGCATAAAAACAGCGGCCAGGCTCGTGGATATGAATTCTCACACCATTCGCGCCTGGGAGCGACGCTACAAGGCCCTGGATCCAACCCGCAACACGGGCAACAACCGACGTGAATACACAGAGGCCGATATAAAACGGCTTGGCCTTCTTTCGCGCTTGGTTAAATCTGGCCATCAGATCAGCCACATTGCCGCCTTGTCTAATGACATTCTCTCGTCCATGTCGTTATCCGCTCCGGAGAGTAGACCTGTCATCCACCAGTCAACTGAATCTATTATTCTTGAACGCTGCCTTAATGCGCTTCGCGACTACGAATTAGTAATGATTCAAACTGAGCTTGAATCAGCACGGCAATTTCTCTCAACAACGCAGTTCCTAACAGGCTTGGCCGTACCATTGGTTCGAGAAGTTGGAATGCAGGTCGCCAGCGGCCAATTCAACTTCGCGCAAGAACATGCTTTTTCCTCGATTTTGCGCTCACAACTGATGCAGACTCTATTTAATCTGCGAAACGCCATTGCCGTCCGTGCTTTTACTCGCAAGGATCAAGATCACGGTCTTACCATTTGTCTCGCAACACGCGACGGCGACCTGCATGAATTCGGCATTCTTGCGGCTGCCATCCTGATTGCTCATCATGGGCACATACCACACTATTTCGGCCCAAATTTACCTGCGCACTCCCTTGCAGATGCTGCCGCAGCCGTCCAGGCCGACGTGGTACTCGTAGGTAACACGGCCTTCGAGGAGCCATTCGTGGACAAGCGGCAAGAGAGCTACCTTTATGTCCTGAAAGCCAAATTACCGAATCATTGCGAGATTTGGTGGGGCGGAAATAATGCCATCAAAGACCCGTCTTTAAAGGGCACCATGACACCAATGTCCACATTAGAGGACCTTACTAAGGCTTTGTCCATCTGAACTCATGTCCTGAACCGGTTATAGAAACGTCAGACTTTTGGTCACTTTGATGGGCTTTGCAACACCCAGGGGACCCTGGATTTTCGCGTAACCTACCGAATTTTTTAAGGAAATAATTAGCCCTTCGAGCTGGCGCCCTGGCACGCCTAGTGCAACTAACAGGAAATCCAACCCCCGGTTGGTAGCATTGTTCGGTGGTTTTCACTTTACGAGTCTATGGACCAAATTTTTGAAATAGTCCTCCAGATTCATCAATCTCCCTTCTGTTGTTCCACTTCTGTTGTTGCTCTTCACTCTCTACCAAACAAACCACCGAACAATGCCCTCTAATTTAGAGGGCATCGGCTCAGCAGCTCTCAAAATTACTACGCTTTATATCCGCGCATTAAGAGTACGCAGCGCGTCAAAGAAAATCTGACGCAGGCCGTCATGATCGTACTGGCCAGCAAAACTGACCATACAGATTAATGCGCCATCCTCGCGCTCTACAACAAATAAACTATCCGGCGCTGAAGACGCTTGTGACCAATAACTGAGAACATTCGCCGCACGATCGCCCAAAGCACTCTTGAGGTCGATCCAAGACTGGTCGCTGCCTTGAACTTTCGCTGCTGCTGACAAATCTTTTGGGTCAATTCCCTCCGGCAACCCAAGAGCCGATGAGGTTTCAAAACCCGTGTCTCGCCAGTGGGCTGACAAATCAACAGTACCGCTTTTGAATCGCACTAAAAGGCCGTTGGTCAAACCTGATTTTTTCATGGCTTCTAGGAATTTTTGCAAAGCGTCCTCTAACGTCGCAGAAATCTGCAACTTCACCATGGACCTATTCAGAATTGACATGGCTGCCTGGACAGCAACAGTAAGCTCTGCGTGTCCCGATCGCGGCCGAGCACGAAAATCACTACTACTCTCAGTTAATGCGCCAAGCCCCAAACTCAGCATATCAAGACGCTCTGCCGTACGTGCTGATGCCGGAAATGTTTCAGATTTTTTCTGCGACGAAGGCGTGGCATCCCCACTCGCTTCAACGGCTTTTTGCGTTTGCCCCGTAGACGATACTGAGCTACTGCGGATATCTCCGCTGATGGGCTTTTGCACAAGATCAACGCCAAGGTTTTCTGACCCTACCGATGCACCTACGAATGAATTAGAACGAAGCATCCCTTCACCTTCAGCGGCGCCGCGAACGTGATTTTTTATGAAGCTTTCCAAGCGATTTTCTTCAATTGGCAACTCTGCACCAATCTTCTGTAACCCCCTTAAGATTTCGCTGCGCGTCGCAATGACAGGTTTGACCCGTAACCCCGTAAAAAAACGAATCTGGTTTCCCGCGTCGATATCAGTTGGATCAACCATGGCTAACGACATGACACCATCTTTGACCGACAAAGGTAACACTTCCAGCCAAGCCAAAATGTGCGGCGGCACCAATGGCTCCATCTCTGGATCGACTTCATGCAATATATCTTTTTGCGCACGGCGGAAGGATGTTTTTGCCGCCAGAAGGGCACTTAATTCTTCGTCACTTAGAATCCCTATGGCAAGAATACTTCTAGCAAAGCTGCCGTTGTGGGAGACGCTCTCTCGGCGAATCAGGCGCCGATCAGAAGCGCTCAGCAAACCTTCCTGCATTAAAAAATCACCTAGTCGCGACATTGCGCCTCCATGCAAACTTGCTGCCTTAAAGTGCGGCACCCCACCTGATTTTCTTAATTTTATCATAAGGTTTAGCTTTGGTCTTTAAGGGCCCGACCAAAAGTTCTTGTGTTACACCCCTAGTGGATGGCACGATGACGATGTCTAAAACCAGATTAATTAGTTGAAACAACTAGGAATTTAAACGTTAGTTGAGGCTCGCCATGACCGGACAAAAGACCAAAGACCACGCCCTTAAGCGTCCTGATAGTTTTCAGGACCACATACTGACTGGAATCAATTTTGTGAGTTCAAATAAACAGAGAGTTTTAATGATGATGGCACCACTGATCATCGTCGCCGCTGGCGTTTACGCCACATTTCTCTGGACACAAAAAAAGGCCGACTCACGGCGCGCCGAATTAGCCAAAATTTTAACGCAGCACTCAGATGAAGAGGGATCTGTAGCTAAGCGTCGCGAGGAAATTCAGAAACAGATCGAGCCTCTGCGCAATACAAAAACTGACAAAGACGGCAAAAAATCCGCCACATCGCCAGAAAATCTGGCCGCGATCACCAAACTTGAAAAACAGATCGCGGATTTAAAGCCAGACCATACAAAATCCATGAACGAATTTAAGCGATTTTACGATGCCAATCCCGACACAGTCGAGGGCTGGATGGCAGGCCTAAAGTGGGCCAGCAACCAGCTTCAGGCGGCCCAAGCTGCAGACGCCAGGAAAGCCGTTGAGCAGATAGCCAAAGCCAGCTCATCGAATAAATTTTATCAAATGAATTCTCGTTTTATACTGATTGGATTAATGGAAGATGCTGGTGAGTTTGATGCGGCATTAAAAGAGTGCGAAATTCTCGCTAAACTCGCTTCTGACGATGCCATGCCATCAGTTCTTTTATCCAAAGCACGGCTCCAGTATTTCAAGAAGTCGTTTGATGATTCAAGAGCATCGCTAAAAGAAATCCTCGACAAATATGCATCGTCCCCGGAAGCAACGAAAGCGCGTGGCCTCATGGCAATTATGGGTGCCGCTTGATGATACGCCCCCTCAGTCGGTCTATTGGCATTGTTACGATCCTGGCAACCACACTTCTTTGCGGTGGCAGTGATGCCTCCGCCGTCCAGTCGCCGTTTCGAATTGGCATGATCGTAATGAATCCAGAACTGGACAAGATTAAGCCGCTGGCTGAATCGGACAATGGGGGATTTGTCGTACGAGGAGATGTCATTGTTGGCAGTTTCGATCAAAACTATGTGCGTGCGTATAATAAGGTCACACGAAAAAATGTGTGGTGGTTCAAAACTGATGGCGAGCTTACTGCGCCGCCACTGTTGATCGAGAACAACCTATTCTTCTCAACTCGCTCCGGAAATCTAACGTCTTTAAATGCCTCCACTGGCGAACTCAATTGGACCACGACATTGGACTCCTACTGTGAACGCCCGCTTACTTTCTCCAATGGATTTCTCTACGTCGTATCAACTGGACAGGTTGCTTACGCGATCGAGTCAAAGTCTGGGAAACGCTTGTGGGTCCATGATGCGGGTTTCCCTGACACGGTTGTTGTCCGCCGGCCCCCTGCGCCCCTTATTCATGACGGCAGAGTGATTGTTGGACTAGCCTCTGGCGAACTCGTAGCCCTCAAGATCGAAGATGGCAAACGACTTTGGCGCTACAATCCCTATTATCAAGAATCCCGCTTCAAAGATGTCATTGGTGAGATGATCGTCCACAACGGTCGCCTGCTAATTAGCCGGTATGATGGTTTAGTCGCACTCGTCGACTTTGATCAAGAACGACAGGTCATTTGGCAAGATCGACAATCGTCCGTATCCACCTCAACCTTTCGAGCAGGCCGCTATTTTGTTGGACTCACCAACGGCGACATCATCTGTTACGATGCGACAACGGGTCGAGTTACCTGGCGCACTTCCGCTGGGCCCACTGCAGCATTCATGCTCGCTAGTGAAACCCACTTATACGTTATAAGTACCAACGGCCGAGTATCAGCTTTGGATTCCAGCACCGGTAATTTCCAGTGGGGAGATAATTTGGGCAGCCGTATCGGCACATCACCCATTGTCATCTCGGATCAAATGTATATTGGTACAGGTTTACGAAATATATACGCGTACAAAATTCAGTGACAATCCATTTCAGGAAGTATTCAGACAAATTCGCTACGACCACTAGACTTTAGAGCATCCACAATCAGCTTCACGTCCTGAGCCCGGTCTTTGGGGCAAACCAATATGGCCCCTCTGGCATGAACGACGACCGTATCCCTCATTCCCAGTAAAACTGTCAAAGGCCCGTCTGAATCAATCGTACAATCATGACTGTCAATCACCAGGACATCACCCTCGGTATAGTTTCCAGCCTTATCCGTCGCAAAACACTGCGATAGCGCATCCCAGCTACCCACATCCTGCCAACCAATATCAGCTTCAATCACACTTACACGACGGGAGACCTCAAGCACGGCGTGATCAATTGATATCTTTGGTAATTGAGCATACAAATCAGCAAATGCTCTAAAATCAACTTTCGCGAAAGAATCCGCCGTATCAAGTAGTTTTGCCAAACCCGCCACGGTCTGCGGTAATTTTGCTTTAATTTCCTCAAGGAGAACGCGCACAGGAAAAACAAACAACCCCGCGTTCCAGAAAAATTTTTTACTTGCCACATATTTTTTCGCTGTCTCTTCATCAGGCTTCTCGCGAAAAGATGCTACCTTAAATACACCAGTCACTCCGGTCGCAGACCCCTTCTCGATATAGCCGTAACCAGTCTCCGGATAGCGCGGCACAACACCGAGTAGACACAGTTCGCCGGCCTTTGCCACATTGATAGCCGTGCGGATCTTATCGTTCAGAACATCGACTTTCTCAATGACATGATCGGCGTGCAAACTCACCATGATCGGGGTTTTTCCATGCGCTTTTTTGGTTATTTCCAGAGCTGCCAGCGCCAGAGCGTTTGCGGTGTTGCGGGCTTCGGGCTCGGAAATTACGCTAGCACAAAGATTTCCAATCTTTTGTTTGGTTAACGCCGCTTGATCCACATGGGTAACCACAATTCTGCGCTCCGGCGGAATGAAGCCATCAAGCCGACGCAAAGTCATCTCGATCATGGTCTCGCTGGCTCCACCCAATCGGCACAGCTGCTTGGGTGTTTTTTGACGCGACTTAGGCCAAAAACGCGTACCACTGCCGCCAGCAAGAATCACGGCATAGACATCAGCATCAACCTCATTCGCCATAAAAAATCTCCCCAGGTAATCCCCTAAAAGTAGCGCCAGAACTTCACGACTGTCCAGCGATCCAAGCACCAATACCACGAATATAGGATGGCGCGACGATGAGTTTTGTCATTGCAGTTCCCAACTCAACGCCATAACTTGCTAATATCTGCCCCGTCCTCGATGAGCGTCCCTCGCGTTTGGCAGCGTCTTCATAAAGCATCGACAGCCCCCAAATAGCGTAGGGCGCCAGTTGACTTTTGGTATTCTGGGCAGCAAAACTCTGCCATGCCATGACTCCCTTCTCCCAATCTCCACCCAACGGCAGACTCAACCAAGCTTGCTGGATTGGCAGCCCCTCGCCACCAGGCGTTACTGTGACCGTGCCCAGAAAATCCAAATTATACAGATCACCTTTAAGTTTAGGCGCCACTTTTGGCTTACTGTGTATCAACTGCTCGCCGAGGGTAAATATGTGTAGGTTTGATGGATGAAAAAATTTATGGGGATTCAGTACAAAATCATTTGATGCCAGGGCAAAAACCGCTACAGCTGGCGGGTTTGTAGCGCTCACCGAAGACATCGCCACATACAGACGCCGCTGTTTCGCGCCAGGATCCAAATCATTGATCTCAGGATCCAGTGAAAAGAGATTCGACGCTTCATCTGTGTTGAGATCCCAGACATACAGACCGTCAGAATATCGATTACTCTGACTTGCGGTAAACGCGATTTTGTCCTGACCAGGAATCCACAAAAACTCCTCAACGAAATCATGAGGCGCCAGCATGAAAAAATTGTTGTACTCGCGACTCCTGACCAATAATCGCCGATTACCAGTCATTGGATCTACGAAAATTCGCGCATGCCATGCGCCGGAGGAGCTATCAGCGCCAGCAAACAACACCACCGAGGGACGAGGATGCATGACTCCATTTTGTTCGTCATAACGCAACCCTCGCTGGGCCATCTGACCCCAGTGATAAACACCAATGTCGGGGCTGTATTTTGGACGATTCTGAACACCATCGAGACCAAAACTCCGCAAAAGATAATTCACTTTGCCTAGCCGCAAATACTCCAACCGCTGACCCCAAACATCGTAAGCGCTATAAGTTCCGTTACGTTCGAGAGCATAGAGCCGCAACTCTGTGTAGCTGTGTGGCGTATCTCCAAACTGTCTCACATGCTGTTGAATCAAACTGTCAGTAGATCTGATCAAGTCCATCGTCATAGTTCGTCCGCGAATGATCGGAGCCTTAAACCCTATGGCCGATATCCAGAGCACGGCTAGAACTACAGGCAGCAGAGCCCACCATAAGATCCGACTACTTTTGGCTGGTGTATTCAATGAGCAACGCCCCGAAATTTGTATTTTGGCAGAGTTTATATTTTATACGATTTCAGCACTAGAATCATACCTATAAACCAATGGTTCCAGCTAGCTAACTCCATTTCCGCCCAGGCATGTGCTAGAATTAAGCAGATTTCTATTTAATAACATCCCGTGAGTTATCGCCCGTTGGGGAGGATTCTGATCATGCGCATGTTTGTCATTTTGGTATCCCTTTTTGCGAGTGCCAATGCAGGCTTCAGTGCGACCAAAAGCCAATTGGGAGTGGCTGCCAGTAACACCTATAATCGTCCAGATGACGTGGCTATCGACTCGCCTACATCGCAGCGGGTTAGGATCCCCTTATCTTTTAAAACCTGGAGCCTTGTGGAAACTAAGGATGCAGATGGCCGCGCCAGGAAAAGTCGTATCGCCAGCAAACCCATGGCGCAAGTTCTCCGCGCCAGGATCGAGCGCGCCAACGATTTTTACCTTGGAGACTTTCGTATAAAAACAACGCCAGTTCGCTGGCTGAAGCGCAGCAACCAATATCAGGTCAAACTCGAGATGTTCAAGCGCCTCAATCTTGATGGCACCATGGAGGAAAGCCTTGGCTCGGTCACGCTGACTGGCGTGTTAGAACAACAAGATGACGGCCTTTTTATCCTGAATGGTACCGCTCGGCGCCTGTTCCGGGACAGGAGTGGAGAGCCTATTCTTGACTTGGACGCAGGGCAACATGCCCCATTGGAAAAAGCTTCGGCGATTTCTCGCCGCTAGAAACACCACCTTGATTTAGTTGCAGCTTGAAAAGCCATCAAGAATTTCTTTGAGTTTGCTCAACGTCAGAGTGTAAGTTCTTCCGCAAAATTCACAACGAACAATGGCGTCTTTGCCCTCAGCAACCATATTGGCGACCTCGTCACGGCCAAGCATGGTGACAGAGCGCTCAACCCGATCACTGGTACACCTGCAAGAATATTTAATCTCGAAAGGATGCTCCGCTTGGTTCATGGCAATCGAACCCGAATAGTTACGAAGCAATTCAATGGGAGATCGATTCTCCTTTAATAGAGTCGTCAATGGACGCGCTTCAGAAACAGCTTTCTCCAAATGACTCACAACGGAGTCGTCAGCACCTGGCATCAGCTCAATTAAAACTCCACCAGAAACCTCGACTGAGCCCGTCTCTCCAAGTATGACGCCAAGGGCCACCACGGAGGGAATCTGGTGACTTTGCTGGAGGTAGTAAGCAATGTCGTCACCGATTTCACTGGACACCATCTCAACTGTCCCAATGTGAGGAGCCTTTTCAAAGGGCTGACTACGAATCACATTCAGCAAGCCAATGCCAAGACCAGCCGCCACATCAAGCCGCCCATCACGCAGGGGAACATGGGCGCCAGGTTCATCACACCAGCCTCGACATTCTCCCTCATAGGATGCCTCAGCATAAACGGATCCCAAGGGGCCACTTCCCCGGAAATGCAGTCCCACAACTTGTTTGTCCCGAAGCTGAGCGGCCATTAATAGAGCGCCCGTGACTGCCCGACCTAAGGCCATGCTGGCAAGGGGTCCGGTCTTTTGCAGGGCACACATTTCTCGCACAGGCTCGGTCGAGATGACCGAGGTCGCTCGAATGAAGAGGTTATCACTGTAAAACCGATGCACCTTTTGCAAGCACCCTCCTTTATCCTTAGCGAAGACCTAGTATTCTTACATAGCAGATTCCACCGATCAACGATAAACCCCGATAATTATTAGCCCTCTTTGGACACCCAGAGCCCAAAACCTGAGGGATTTCGGGCGTCAGGAATCCATGTGATTGTCTAATGGTTGTACAGCCGGAACCCTCAGTCTTCAATTTAAGTATCAGTATTTATTGGTTTTTTTTATTAGGCCTGAACTTGGCATAAGGTTTGCTCATAGGTTCTTAGATCGCCCAGTCACCCTAAGCAGAGCTAGAGATAGTAACAGTACCGGTGGCACAGGCAAATCCTAGTGGAGAACTGATTATGTTGAAGCAGAGACTAAACAAAATAGCGATTTTAGGCTTCTTATTAGCCTGCCTTGGACCGCTAACCCCGAGCGCATTCGGACAGCCTGGCGTTAGTCACAATTATGTGAATACCTATCGTTCCAGCGGCATCTCACACTTGTTTGTGTCTCAATCCATAGAAGGCGAGTACGGCGAGGTTGAGCTGAGCACTTCTGGCACCGGATTGACCTCCGCTGGCACACGCATCGAAAAGTGGCGGGGCTACAACCTCACTCAGACCTTCGGTGTTGAGCTACTTAAGTTTATTCAGTTAAATATCGGACACAGCATGATCAATATGCGTTCTTCCAGCTCCGCTCTAGAAAGACTTGGCGGAAGCCGTTTCTCAGCTGGCGCACGCTTTGTCTTCTTGGCACCAGTAGCCAACCTCGAAGCCGGTGGCGGCGTCCTCGGAACTCGCTACGACTACCAACACGATCTGACTACGTCTGACTTTTACGGAAGTGGTGTCTATTACACACTAGGCTTTAACTACTTTATCAGTGAAAAAGTATCACTTTTCGGACAGGCGAAAACCATTGATGAGTTATCCATGCGAACGAATGGCGACCCCAACGCAAAATCCATTAGATCCCGTACCACGAATCTTGGAACAGGTTTCACCCTCTGGCTGTAATCACCAATCATCATAAGTTAGAATTTTTGAGTCTATTTGGCCTGAGCGCCAAATAGACTCAAAAAGTTTTGGAACACTTGATCTCTTGCATTTTCAAAGGTCCAATCACGCAATTTGGCCAGAAGCTGAACGGTGCCGACAACATTAGCGGGTTCATTTCGCTGTCCTTTTATTGGCGATAGATAGGGCGCATCAGTTTCCGTGAGTATTAATTCTGGCGGTAGAATCTTCATCATCTTCTGAAAGCCCTCATTAACATTGCAATTGGCTGGAATTGAAAAATACCAGCCATGGCGCTCCGCGAAATCTTTCGCCAAGGCCGCGCGACCCGTAAAACAATGAAAATTCACTTTTTTCACGCCGTGAGCCGCAAGTATCTCACCAGCTCTTTTCTCACATTTGCGCGTGTGTATAATCAGCGGCAAACTGAATTCCAAGGCTACGGCGATTAGCCGTTCGAAAACAGCCTCTTGCCCTGCAAGATGCGTTTCCCCCAAATAATATCCGTCAAGTCCGCACTCACCAATCGCTGTCAACAATCCCTGACCAGCCTTGGCTCTAATAAATTCAATTTCTTCGTTAATATCAAAAACAGGCACTTCAAACGGGAAATCATCTGGAATCTGATCACAAACAGCATCAAGGGGATAAATTCCCAAGGCCGCCCGAATGATCGGGTACTTTTCGGCCATCGCCAAAATCATTCTATTACTCTTGGGCTCGAGGCCATTGACCACAATCGATTGCAGTCCTGCAGCCTGAGCGCGCGCCACCACTGCCTCCAGGTCTGAGGCAAAGTCCTCATGGGTCAAATGCGTATGGACATCAACAAAGCTTGTCACGTCGTAGCTGTCTCCTTCTTAAGACGCCACTCTATCTTACCCGCCAATGAATGCAATGCTCAACAAAATCTGCTGAATTAATTAATGCGCCATCTCTATGGAAAGCATTCGCTCGTCGTCAGAAACAAACTCCGCCTCCAGCGCCTGACCTGCATGCGACAGCAAAACTGCCCCTGCTAACTCCCCCCGGCGGATCGCTTCGGAATCCCAAACCGTGTTCGCAGCCTTCCAATCACGCACAGGCACTGACATTTCGCTGGCAAGTTGCAGTGACTTTCCAATGGCACTTTCAACAAAGGACTGAGTGTGGATCAAATCCTCAACGTTAAAAACAATGGGAACACGAACAGTGCGTTCCTTGGCCTGAGCCGCTTCAAACGCAGATTTCAAGATTCTCCCCGCCGACACGTCATCAGCAATCTCAGCCTGGATAGCAAACCTGAGATGATCGAGATTAACCGCGTCATCAGAAACCAGCTTCAGATTATCCAGAGGAAAATTGGCTGAATTCTCGACATTCCATTGGTAGACTGGAAATCGCACAAGATTTCCCTTTAGCTGCGACATTTCCACACCTGACCAATCTTCCCGAATCCCCTCACCGATGGCCGCCTGACGCGCCGACTTTGTAATCATACCCTCATCAAAAAAGACCGCTTTTGGCTCACCAAAACCATGTGAACGGAGAACATTTTTGGAAAGGGCGATTAAACTCTTAATCTCAGCCGGACTGAAAGCTCGCGTACTAAGATCAAGACCACAATCTTCGGCGCAGTCATCCAGATTCACTGGCATTCCAAAGACCGTCGGCTCCCGCCTAAATTCTAACTGTGCCTTTTGCACTACGCTCTTCCAGGGCGCTACATGTAATAAAATATCATCTCCAGGCTGAACGATCCTGGCAAAACGAAGCCTAAAGCTCGTGTCGCCATCACCACCACGAACCATGGGTGCGGGGCTAATTGCATGAGCTAACTTTAGATGCGGATATTTTTTGCGGATATCACGCAGAATGCTAATACTCCAGGGACGAGTGGGCTTCCCTTGCCAAACGGCAATCGGCATTAACTCTACACCAGCCCGAGCATGTGCCTGTTGCGACACGAGCGATATGGCGGCCAAGATGACCACTCGTTTTACTAGAGAGTAAACAACTGTAGATAGTATGAACTTTAGTTTTTTTCCACGCCACAACACCGACCATCTCCTCTAATAAAACAACAATACAATACTGCCGGTAGTATTTCGGCTCCGGCACCCGGAACTAAAGAGAAGCCTGAAGATGGCCCGATCAAAACCTCTAAAGGCCTGCGGCAACCAAACAAAATGATGATCTTATTTTGATTTATTTCTGATTCGGACAACTTGGGGCCTAGCGCTAGGCCGCAGCGATGCCACTAAAGGCGCGAGCAGAAGCATCATGATGAATATGGCTGAGGACATATTTTGACGTTCAGCACCGATAGAGCATAAGCCAAGAAAGCCATCACCACTTGATTTCTTTTTTGAGCTTTGACCTACAGGCGCTTGCCCGTCTACCTCAGCCAAATTAATACCAAGCTCTTCGACTCCCATGGCGCGCGATGAGGCGGCACTTTTTATGATGGATGAATACTGTTGTCCGAACAATGCGTAATCGGCATCAAGCAATGCCACGACGACGGATTTCACCGTGCCCTGCCTCGGCAAATAGGCCACCGTCGCAACCAATAATTTATTTAAATTATCCGAAGGAATTGCGCCACCACGCTTCAAATCCGCAAATAAGCCCGAGATAACCTGACCTCGAATATGGGCGCGAGAAGAATTCGCCATGTAAACTGCATCCAGATACTTCATGGAATTATCTGCCGTCCGCAGGCATTTTTTTGGCGAAAAACAGGGCTCTTGTGATGCGGGATTTGGAGTGGTCGTTGGACAAATTGACTCCGCAAGACAATTGTCACCGGACGCATAAAAGGTCATGGCGTCTGCTAAACCCTCATGCACAACTACAGACTCAGAACCTCTAGGCACATCTGTAACCGAGCCAAACACCACGTGATGACCAAATTCGTGACTGACCACATCACTGTCGATGGCAATATTGGTGAGCATACCTGGATAATCCGGACCAATAATTATAAAGGGTCCTGATTCCCCATCAAACGGCAGGTACTGCGCATTACCCTGACCCGCGCCTGAAAAAGAGGTCAGAACCCTAATTGGCTTTGGACCTTTCCAGACATAACCAAACTGACTTACAAATTGGAATTGGCGGTTGACGTGCGCAAATGACGACTGTTCGGCAAAATGACGGGCATTTGATTGATCGGCGTCAAATGGTGCCGTATTACGCACCGTTGCATCGCCAAAGCCAGTGGTAAAATAATTATTGGTAAGAGTTCCGTCGCCGCTAACTTCAACATTGAATTCTACCAAAGCCTGTTTGGCTGGATCAGGATGCTTTGGATTTGAATGATAAGCTTTGACTTTCGCGGTGGCATCAAACGCTAACGAAAATCCTTCCACGATTTCATCACCATTCACATAGATCTCATAAGGCGTATGATCAACTCGCGCTCTCACCTTCCAAGTGGGAATCAACTCACCTGCTAATGGAAACAAGCATCGCGACATAGCGATCAAGGATATTTCTCCTGATGAATGTTCCTCACGCATGGCTTGCCTCACCTTGAGAGCAGCTTCCTCAGCGGGAGGCCAGCTATCAAGGTTCGTTGGATAAACAGCGTCAACGCTCGGTAAGAGACCCAGCACATGAGATGATCCGCGAAGGCTATCCACTGTTCTAATGGTCCCTTTACAGACATCAAATGCACCAGCACGAACACCATATTCCCGAACGGTCAGCCCGAGATCATTTGAAAATTTTCCTGCCGGCTTCTCGTCAAAATCAGTTGGCTTGGCGATCAGATTTAATAACGGATGGAGACCTCGCCCATGCAAGTGTCTTCTAATCAGGTCATGACGATCTTGGATGGACAAGCTAAAATGGCTGCCCGCCAAAATAGCGCCAGCTGAAATCTCGTGCGACTTCCACTCCCGTTCGATCATGTCAGGCAGCGTTTTAAACAGCCCACGAGCCATACCGAGCTCGCCTTGCAGCAAAAGCAGCAAGAGCATCCCACAGAGGGATGATCCATGTCTATTTTTAAGCCGTAAAATCATGCCGTTAGTAAACCTTTGCCAGCGCCGGAGAGTCGTTTAGCTTCCTTGCTACTTTCTTGAAGGCGTTATCGGCAATAATTGCCCAACAATTGAGCCCGTCTTGGCCTTGCTCTTTTAAGTGCCCAAATTTATTGGATTAATATAATTTTGATGGCCTTTTTGGCATCTTTATTAAATCTAAACATTTATCCACAGGCTTTGTGCATAAGGGGCGCCCATGGTCGGACAAATTCGTTGTGCCGCAAGGCCTTCACCAATTCGCATAGTTAATAAACAAACTAAAAAATAATCAAAAGCAAACACTTGCTGAGTCACAATATTTTTGCCATTCTGAGCGTCCGAAATTTTAAGTCAGCGAAATTTTTTTTCGTCGCAAATATTTTTTGGATATTTAAGTGATTAATCTCAACGTCACAGCAGTCGAAGGCAACCGACAGCGTCTTGATGGCGGCGCGATGTTTGGCAACGCTCCTCGCACGCTTTGGGAGAAGTGGATAACGCCTGATGAACTTGGCCGCATACCGCTAAATTGTCGTGCGATGCTGCTAGAGATCGATGGTCAGAAAATACTCTGTGAGACCGGTATCGGTAATTTTTTTGAACCGAAATTGGCAGATCGTTACGGCGTCTTTGAAACAAGCCACAAGCTTCTGGAAAATTTAAATGCCCTGGGTGTCCGTGAATCCGACATCAATTTTGTCATTTTATCGCACCTACATTTTGATCATGCGGGCGGACTTTTATCCGCCTGGTCGCAAGATAACCCGGGAGACAGGCGATTGCTTTTTCCTAACGCCAAGATCGTCGTTGGTCGGCAGGCGATGGAGCGCGCCAAGGCACCCCACCCGCGCGACAAAGCCTCATTTATACCTGAGCTAACGTCTCTTATTGAGGCGAGCGGACGAATGATCATTGTGGACGGAGCATCTCACCCGATGGTACTTCCCAATGTCCTTTCGTTTCATTACACGCATGGGCACACACCTGGCCATATGCATACGATTGCCAACTCGGGTCGCCACCGCATAGTTTTTGCCGGTGATCTTATTCCCGGTCGCGCGTGGGTGCACTTGCCTATAACCATGGGCTATGACAGGTTCGCCGAGCAGGTCATCGATGAGAAAAAATATTTTTACGACAAATTCGCGGATAACTCGACTTTCATCTTTTACACGCACGACCATGAGTGCGCCATGAGTCATGTCCGCTTGTCAGAAAAAAACCGCTACGAGCCAACGGGAGAGGTCGTGAATCCCGTCTGTTTTCCACTTTAGTCGCTAGTCTCGGTGTCTGTCATTGATTCGGCTTGATCAAACCGCGCGCCACACGCAGCATCTCTTTCGAGTTTTGAGAACTCAATTTTTTCCGCTACTGCCACAGCATGCTGTGCCGCAGATATTCTGCCTAATGCCAACATCCGATCAAGCAGCTGTTTGATGATCCTATTGTAATTGGGCGTGAGCTCGCCTTTGCAAAAATAACGATAGCGCGGAATCGGCGCTGGCAACAAAGAGGCCAAATAAATTGCTTCCTTTAATGACAACTCACTTGGATCTTTGCTGAAAAACTTTTGGCTAGCTCTACCTATACCGAACAGTCCAGGACCAAATTCAACCATGTTTAGGTAAATCTCAAGAATCCGCTCCTTGGAAATTGTCCGCTCAAGATGCCATGCCAAAAATATTTCCTGCATCTTTCTTGAAAGGGTTTTGTCGCGTGCCAAAAAAAGATTTTTGACTGTTTGCATAGTGATCGTGGACCCACCAACAGCGGCTCTTTTTGCCTCTGCATTTTTTTGCACCGCGCCAACAAGGGCACCAATCTCAACACCTTGGTGACTAAAAAAACCAGTGTCTTCACTGGAAACGAACGCAGAACGCACCAAAGCCGGAACATCCCTGTAGGCGACATAATAAGGCCTGGCGGGATCAACAGGAATCGTGATCTTTCCTGATGGTGTGTCCCTCTCGATAACAAATGGGCCGAGCAGGTAGGCCGTAGAGTACATTTCTGGCGCAGATGTGACATCGCAGTTGAAGCTAGATCCTGAAATTGAAAACTTTGCCCCGTCTTTGTCCAATTGGATTTGCGCCCGGAGCGCGGCTTGTCCCTCCAATTCGAAACCAGACAGCTCTGGAGCAAAGCTCTCCGGTATGGTCTTCAAAATGGACGCACAGTGAACCCGGTCCGCATTGAGCTGGAAATCACCCATCGGCAACGAAAAATCACTTGAGTCGTGATTAAGGCGCAATGAAAACTCAGTTGAAACGGGGATACCAAGTCCGCCTGGCTCCGTAGGCGAGAAAACAAACAGCTCAGATTTACCGGCACTGGCGGATCGGTTATTCATGTTAACGTCGATGTCAATATTGGAGCGTATATTAATCGGTCCAACCGGATTCACCGCTAACGCCGGGTGCTCGATATAAATATTCTCAAGAACGCCATGTACACTTAACCTCAACTGCCTGAGCGTCATGCCGTCAATGGCCTCAATACCAATGCCGCCGTGAAAACCAGGTACAAAGACCTTGCCCATTTTTGATTGAAAATAACTTAAAACCAGATCGGGAAGCCGGTCGGCGTCCACATCACACCGACCACTCATTGGATTTTGCAACATATTGCAACTCGCGGACCATAACGGTCTACCTCTAAAATCGGGGCGCTTGCGCACGTTTAACTGAATATTGCGACCACCTGGCAGGCGGGCCTCAATCTCAAGAAATCGTTCTTTGATGCGATCAAACGCAACAATTTCGCCTGCTCGCATGGCCACACGCTTGTCAATGAAGTTCATGGAAATGCCCACGTCACTTAGATTGAGAACCGGCTTTAACACATCAGTCCAAACGAATTGATTAAGATTCAGTGAGAGTCGTTTGGGAAGAAATAGTGGGACTATGGCTACTTTTGATCTGGTCTTGGCAGGGCCGGATTTGAATAGTCTATCTGCTATTTTTTGAACCTCAATTGGCCAATTTTCCTTGTCTCTGGGTAACTTCAGCTTAGCGACACCAACGTTGATTGTGTCAGGTCGCAAAAAATCCGCGAAAGGGTTGAGGGATATACTGACCGCGATCTGATCTAGTTCTAGCCAAGGTTGCTGCCCGATTGTCACACGAGACAACTCGACGCTTTTAAATCCAACATCTATGTTTTGAATTCCGATAACAATCCCAGTACGTGATTTAATCCGGGCCACTTCATCTCGAATGGTATCCCTAATTTTTTCCTCAAAACCTTCCAAAATTAAGCCACACGCAATCACTACCAAAAGTAGTGTTCCACCCAACACACTTAGTGCTCGAGTATTTTCCCTAATCTTACTTAGGGCTACACGCCAAGGTGTTGGATCGCGCTGCCACACGACAATGCTATCTCCTTTGTCATGCTAGAGTATGCTATCCTGACCCTGCAAATAATTGAGGTAACTAATAAAAAAATCTACGACAAGAATCGTTACAAGGGACATCACCACGGCTTCCGTCGTTGCCCGTCCAACGCCCTTAGCACCACCGTTGGCATTAAAACCTTTGTAGCAGCCAATCAAAGACAAAATGAGCCCGAAAATCATTGCTTTCTGGGCTCCTTCCCAAAGATGCCTAGGTTTTACAATCCACTGTATCTTGTCGAAGAAAACCGCTAAGTCCACATCGTAGATGACAACGCCGATCAGAAAAGAACAAAAAACACCCGAGATGATAAAAATCATCGTCAACAGCGGCATCATAGCAAAACTCGCCCAAATTCTTGGCGCGACCAGGTAATTGTAGGGATTCACCGCCATCACACGCATGGCGTCGATTTGCTCGTTAACCCGCATGGTCGCGATCTCGGCGGCCATTGAACTACCGGCTCGAGCTGTAACAAGAAAGGAACCAACCACTGGCGCAAGTTCTTTACTCAAAGCGTATCCAGCAGCAGCTCCAATCATGCCTTCTGCTCCAAACACTCGGAACATCTCTCCAAACTGCAAACCAAACACAGCGCCAATCATCATCCCGGCAAGAATCATGACGCCAATACTTTGATTACCCACAAACTCACACTGTTTTAAAAAAAGAGAAATTGACATGGCGGGACGAAATGTCCGCAAGATCGTATTCCACAGGAAGTTAGCGAGCGAACCAACCAATGTCACGGGATTCACAAACGTGGATTGGATGATCGAACCAACACCATTTACTGACAGGGTTCTTCCGACTGATTCAACAACTTCCTTCAAACATCCCCCACTCGAATAACAGCTAAAAAGACAATGTGAGGTTCATTTGTTGTCAGTTGCCGGTGTCTCCGCTGGGCCAGCCTTGGATGCCGGTGACTTTTCCTCAGCTGGTGGCGCTTGATCACCCATGGGAGTGCTTGCAGGCTCTGCTGCTACCGGGGCTGATTCTTTAGGCGCTTTGGACTTCTTGTCTCGTTTCTTTTTTGGCTGCTCAGGTTGAGATTGACCCCAGTCCGCCAACTTCTTTTGCCTGCCAACACCGCGTTCACTCAAAACTTTCATGGAAATATATTTTCCATCTTCTGTTTTTGCCCAGTCACCCTCAACGGAGACGAGGAAGTGATCACCACGATTGGCCTTACCAACTACCTTGGCTTTCGCATCTGCCTGTTCCCGCAAGACCGCTGTATCGACCTTCACATAGAGAACCCGCTTTGATGTATTCATAACCGTGCCGGAACTTTGTGCTTCAGGTTGAGCTGGTACCGCCAGAGCAGAACTTGGCTGCACCTCAGCTTGGGCTGGAGTCTGTTCGTCTGATGGCGCGGGAGGTTGCGCGGTTGCTTCAGTTGAATCTTGAGGGGTCGCTTCCACTGGCTCAGTAACTTCTAAACTTGCATCATCCTCACCCGAGCTACTGCAACCATTGAACGCCAGGGCTAGCGCAAGTGCTAAACCAGCGGCGAGTGAATTCACTAAACGAGCATCTACAATTGTTAAGCACTTTTTCATTGGGCACTCCTTGGCATAAGCACTACTAAGACTTCTAAATATAATTCTATCAGACTTTTAACCCCTACCGAGAGAGCGAGTGTGGAAATTAAGGAAATCCCCACCTAAACTGCCAACCGACTGATTGGCGGAGCCAGAAGTTGGCCTATTTTACCCAATAATATTATATATTTAAAAGATTTACCTCACACACTGAGAGGATTCACCGAAGCCTCCCCAGGCAGCTAGTGCCCTTTGGCTAGCTATCATTAGAGGTTGTCTTGGAGGAATCTACGTCATGCTAAAAGCACATCACAGCTTGCCACTCATGTTTTTGCTGAGCACACACCAATTATTGATGACCAGTTGCGGCTCAGCAAGATTTGATAGTGGCACCAACGCCAGGGACGACGACGCGTACTACCAGGGCCAGGACGTTGACCAGTTAACCTGGTTTTGGCAGTGCAAAAGTTCTCCAGCTCCGGCCCCAGCTGGCTATAAAAGCAACGTCGTAATTCAAGGCGCTGGCGACCACAAGTTTCTTTCATCATCATTTTCAAAGACGCCATTAATCTTGAGCGGCAAAGTGTGCCCACCCTCGACATATCCGCGTGACATCGTTTTTGTGATTGACGTTTCGGGTTCAATGGCTGGCTGGAGTGGGAATGACCCTAAAGTAAATAACTCATGTGGACGTTTACGCGCCGTCCAATCAATTATCGATGGAATCGCTGATGCAGGCGGTGACGCTCAGTTTGCGATCGTCACATTTTCAAGCGGTGTCATGGCCAAGTCATCAAGCATGTACGCCACCTCATCCAGTCTTTTCGGAGACGTTGGCAAAGGCGGCTCCATCGCTAATACTTTGTGCGCTGCCAGCGGAGAAACTAACTACGGCTCCGGTTTGAGTGCTGCCGAGGACATACTTTCTGGCAGTCGAAGCGGCGCTATCAAAGAAATATATTTTGTGTCCGACGGTGAGCCGACCGACAGCAATGGCCCCGTTGTTGCTGATCGCCTCAAAAAAACTGGCATCCTTGATGAGACTGGTAAACGTGTTCCAGTTTCCATTGCAACTGTTATGCTTGGAAGTGCTGATGATTCAAAACTTCGCGAGTTAACCAGCAAACCCGAGATGCATGCCGGCGCCGTAGCGGCAGGCGACCTTGCGGAAGTTCTGGGAGAGCTTGCCAAAAACGATATTGTGGAGGGCTCTATCAAGTATCGCCCTATTGGATCTGACTACTGGGAAGAAATCAGCTTGATGGATAAGCTCCAAGCTTATAGTTTCTCAATCCCAGCTGCGACTATTGATTCCGACAGCGCGCCAAAAGGTCTGGAAGTTTCATTTGAATACCGCGACCAACACGATAATCTTTATTCAGAAGAGGGCAAAATCCTGTGGTCAGACACCTCTGTCAAAAACTAATTGTGGGCGTCCAAAGCCTCAGCCTCATTTGGATGACGTCTATTGGGATATCTTTGCTTGGCTCGTCCGAAGCCTTGTCCCAGGATGCATGCTTTGCCCTCACCAAAGGTCCGATCGCATTTGACGTCGATGTGTGCCGACCGTTTGACCCCGCCATGTTCGACACATCCAAGGCCAAATATAAATTCATTGATGATTTGGACGCGCAGGGCAAAAAAGAGCTTCTCGACAGCTACCGCGGACTCGTAGTCAAAGGCACGGTTGTGCTAAGTCGCGCCGTTAAAGCCGGTATCAGTACTTCAAAGGGAGTGCTTCAGGGCGAAAAGACAATATTATTCATTCCCCCTAATTTGATTACTTGCGAAGAAATATTCCACAAACGAATCTCTGGCGCCCTCGAAGAAAAATGCTGTAACGGAACGGGCAACGCTCCCTGTCTATTGGGTGGCGGTTTCGTGCTTACTGATATCAAGGTCGCGGGTGACGCGATGGTTGGCGAAACTATCAGCAAAAAAGGCAAGCGGATTCACGGTAAAGACTACATGGAGGCCGAAAAACTCTACGGGCAGAAAAAATACAGGGAAGCCGTAAAGCTATACACGAAGGCCGAGGAAGCCAATGACATAGATGTGAAAGGTCTTTTTCGCATGGGCTTTGCGTACCGAGAACTGGAGAAGTGCGATTTGGCGGTACGACCTCTGAAAAAAATCTGGGACCTCCAGCAAGCCAGTAAGGTTTGGGCTGACGAGGAACTGGATGCCCGTCGTGGTGTGTTTCTCCTCGCTAGGTGTAACGCCAAGAATGGTGACCCTTCCGGTGCTGTTTTCTACCTCAATGCATTTTTGCTGGATCCAAAAAAATACCGCAGCGAGCTCCAACAATCTTTGAAACACAAAGACTTTGGCTGGATTCATACGTCCAAAGAATATCGTCAATACCGTGAGTCTGCCGAAAAAAAGCTAGGCATGCGCCAGTAGGCTAGCGGAAATCCAGTAAAAATTTTTTCAAGCTAGCCATGGCTCGCCCGCGATGACTGATAGCGTTTTTCTCGTCCTCGGAGAGTTCCGCCATGGACTGGGTAAACCCGAGTGGGATAAACACTGGATCATAGCCAAAACCTCCCCCGCCAGAACCACTTGAAGCGATTTTACCCTCACAACGCCCCTCAAATAAGTGCTCTCGCTTTTGTTCGTCAACCAGAAGCAATAGACAGTAGAAATGGGCCTGGCGTCGACTCCCCGGAATCGACTCCATGACCTGCAGAAGCTTTGCCGTATTGCGGGCGTGATCCCCCTCGACTCCGCCATAACTGCTCGAGTAAACCCCTGGCTCGCCGCCAAGGGCGTCGACGCAAAGCCCACTGTCATCTGCAAGGATCAGCCCCGACACATGGGGTCTTAAGGTATTAATTTTGATTCGGGCATTTTCAAGAAACGTTTGACCAGTTTCATCCCATCGCAAACCGGGGGCGATCTCAGCGACACTGAGCACCCGCCACGAGGGGCCAAAAATCGCCTGAATCTCTTTGACTTTATGGCGATTATTGGAGGCCAAAACGATTTGTTTAATCACACCTTTTTGCGACATCAAAAGCCCTTACAAGTTTGGCCGTTTACCCACTTGCCTTAAACAGTAATCGTGGCACAATAACGCCTCTAAAACCACGGAGACTTTACTAAATGGGCCAAATGACAGCTGAAATTTTGACAAAAAAACTACTCGATTCCTTCCCTGACGCTCGGGTCAAGGCGTCAGATATGACGGGCGGCGGTGATCATTGGCAGGTCATTATTGAATCTGCCCATTTTCAAGGCAAATCATTGGTGGAACAACACCAACTTGTGTATAAGGCCCTGGGTGATTGGATGAAAAAGGAAATTCACGCCCTCGCGTTAACAACAAAGGCCCTCTAAAAGTAACAATGTCAGAGCATCAAAAAAACAGAGCTGAAGTCGTTGGACTTTGGGCCGGCACTCTGGCCGCAACAGAGGTTGGTCTCGGATCCATTTTACACGGCCTCCATGTGCCGCTGGCCGGCAGTATGCTCTCACTTAATCAGGCTGCGTTTCTGACACGCGCCACGAGAACTGCGGGCAATTATCAGACGGCACGTACGCTGCCGTTTGAAATCTCATCAATCACTGCCGTTTTAAAATCGTTCTCGCCCATCGGCAAAAAACTAACTCCCATGCTAGCCATCACCGCACAAGGAGCCTTATTTTCACTTGCCACAGTTATTTTTGGCGCTAACCTGCTGGGTGTCATGATTGGTTCCGCTCTTTTAGCCACTTGGGGTGTTATTCAACCCTTGGCTATTGCTGGGTTAATGTTTTGGTCTCTATCAGGAAGCGAGCAGGACAAAATCATTCTTTCGTGGCAAAAGCTGACCGCTGAATTACCCTTCTTAAATTCTGAAAATGTTGGCCTGGCTGTGGCCTGCTTCCTCATTTTAAAATGCAGTTTAGCCTTAGTCATCGCGGTCGCAACCTGGAACCTCTCGCCCGGACACCAATCATCTTGGTTTACTGCATGGGTCAATCGACTCACACGCGCATGGGTCGCAAAGGGCCCCCTACCCATGTCGGGGATTGCTGACGAGCCCGCGCAGAAATCCCTCACGCACTACAACAATAATCCATTGATTGATGCTCTCAGAGATTTAATGCGGCCACTGGTGCTCATGTCTCTGAGTATTTTGATAGCCCTATCTGCATTGATTAACTCGGATCTAGTCGACACTTTTTGGATCACCATGCGAGCACTCGGCGCAGCTTATGCAACCTATGTGATTCTCAGGTGGCTGCCTTGGGACCGACTGCTGATCGGAAACTCCGCTTCAAAAACTGCCTTAAGATCGGCCGTTAAGCGCCTACACCTCATACAAATAAATAACAAAGAAGATATGGTCGAAACTTTCAGGCAGGTGCATCCATGAGATCATCGAAGTCTTCAGGATTTGGCCGCGACGTTGTGATCTTTCTTAACGGCAAGAAAGTCCAAGTAGGCGCTGACGACGCACTTATGATGCTGGCTGAATGGCTCCGAAAAAGGGCATTACGACCCGGCACAAAAATAGTTTGCGCCGAAGGCGACTGCGGTGCCTGTACTGTCTTGAGAGCTTTCAAGAGCAAATCAACTCCAGGTAAGCTTAGTTTCCTGCCGATCAACTCTTGCATCACAACTGTAGCTCAAATGGACGGAAGTCACATTGTAACCGTTGAGGGTCTTGCCCAAAACGGCAAACTCTCCCCTGTTCAAAACGCCATGCGTTCTTGTCATGGATCCCAGTGCGGCTACTGCACGCCAGGGTTTGTCATGGCTCTGACCGGCGCCACAGAAGTGCATAAAACCTTGGACCGCAAAACCGCCGCCAACTATCTTACTGGCAACCTGTGCCGGTGTACGGGTTATGCACCCATACTTGACGCAGCTGAAGCCATCCAGACAGATCCTGTGTTTCATGTGGCAAGCCGCTACCTCACGACAAAAAACATGAATGAGTTAAAAGCTGCCACAAAACAGCCTGTTGAATTCAAGGATTCCCAAGGTCGAACGTTCTCCGCACCAAGCACGTTGGCTGCCGCCTGTAAATTCCTGAAACAAAAAAAAGGCGCAAGGCTGATTGCCGCCGCGACTGATCTTGGTGTGCAAACCAACAAGGGACGCCCACTCCCTGAAGCACTCTTAAGCCTACAAAATATTGATGAACTCTATGTTTTGAAAGCGAATAAAACCTTGCTCAACGTGGGTGCACGCGTGACTCTGGCCCAGCTAAGAAAAGCCACGGCCGAGAAATTCCCTGAACTTAGTCGGTTTTTGGACATTTTCGCGTCCCCTCAAATCAAAAACTCCGCGACCTTGGTCGGAAATCTTGCCAACGCATCACCCATTGGCGATACCCTTCCAATGCTGCTCGCAACTGAGGCCGTAATCCATACGGCCTATTGGGGAGCTGGAAAACTGGTTCGGCGCAAGATAGCTGCCACCGATTTTTTCCTGGGCTACAAAAAACTTGCCCTAAAACCTTACGAGTTGATTTGGAAAGTTGAGATACCACTTGGTAGCAACATCAAAAATCTACGCCTCTACAAATCGTCACAACGAAAAGACTTGGACATATCAGCCGTAGGCGCTGCTTTTAGAATCGTCACCGACAAATCAGGCATTATTAGCCACGCTGCTCTCGCCTTAGGCGGCGTTGCCGCTACCCCGGTGCGGCTGCCGAAGGTAGAAAGAATGCTCGTGGGAAAACCCATAGAACCAAAAGTCATCGCCGAAGGCCTGCGCTGCCTCAATGAATCCATCACGCCACTGTCTGATGTCCGCGGGACAGCGGCGTTTCGCCATGTCCTCGCTGGGAATATGTTTAAAATGTATCTCAACGACACGTTTGGAGTATCCATTGCCAACGAGGGCCGCCCATGAGCCCAAAAGACATCATGCCAATGAAAACGGCTGCGCCGATTCCACCCCATGACTCCGCCATCACCCACGTTACTGGAGAATCCGAATACGTTGATGATCGTCCCATGCAATCCGGTGAGTTATTTGTCGGTTGCTATTTCAGTAAACTTGCTCGCGCTGAGATCAGATCGATCCATGGGCAAGATGCGCTCAAAATCCCTGGTGTTGAATGCGTCATCACGGCTAAAGATGTGCACCACAATGCCTGGGGGCCCATATTTCACGACCAACCTGTGATTGCGGATAAAGAAACCACATTTGCAGGCGAAGTGCTGGCCGTCGTTGGCGCGACATCTCCGGAAAGCCTGCGCGCTGGATTGGCTGCCTTAAAAGTTGAGCTCAAGCCCCTCCCATCTGTGATGTCAATCAAGCAGGCCATCAAGGATTCATCATTCATTGGCGGCGAGCGGTTTATCCGGCGAGGCGACGTAAAATCTGCGCTGGAACGCGCCCCTCACCGCTTAAGTGGAACCCTGACCATCAAAGGTGCCGATCATTTTTATCTCGAGAGTCAGGCTGCCCTCGCCTATCCGGGCGAAAACGGCCAGATGGTGGTCCATTCATCGACCCAGCACCCAACCGAAACGCAGCATGTTGTGGCGGAATCAATTGGGCGACCCTTTAGCGATGTCACATGTATCGTTAAACGACTAGGTGGTGGTTTTGGTGGCAAGGAATCTCAGGCTAGCCCCATTGCAGCTTATGCCGCCTTGGTCGCCAAGAAAACTGGGCGCCCCGCTCGCATTGTATTGACCAAAGATGACGACATGGTGATGACGGGAAAACGCAACCCATTTGAAATTTACTACGATGTGGGATTTGACGATCAAGGCCGCATACTTGCACTTCGATCAAGGTTATATTCTGACGGCGGCGCCTACGCTGACCTATCGACCGCCATCATGGAGCGCGCCATGCTCCACTCCGATAACGCCTACTTCATTCCAAATGTGGAAGTCATTGGCCAAGTTTGCAAAACTAATTATCACCCGCACACGGCATTCCGCGGCTTTGGTGGACCCAAGGGTGTGGCCGCTATTGAGGGCATTATTGAGGATATGGCCCAAGCACTCAATAAAGACGCCCTCGACATCAGAAGGCTCAACGTTTACCGCGAAGGTTTTGATAAAACCCATTACGGCCAAACAGTTGAAAACAACCTCCTGCCAAAACTTTTTGAAGATCTTGAAGCCTCCTGTGATTACCGCGAACGCCGCAAAGCCATCGCAGCAAACAATCAAAAAGCTCTTCAGTCCAACAATAAATTTAGTGATGACGCAAAATTCTTGCGCGGCCTTTCAATGACGGCCGTCAAGTTTGGAATTTCTTTTACCACAAGGTTTCTAAACCAAGGCAACGCTCTCTTACAACTACACCGCGATGGATCCATCCAAGTCTCAACCGGCGCTGTCGAGATGGGGCAAGGAGTCAACACCCGCATTGCCATGCTGGTGGCGGAAGAGCTTGGAGTTTCTCTTGATTTGATTCGAGTCATGTCAACAGCAACGGACAAAAATGCAAACACCTCACCGACAGCAGCATCCACGGGAACTGACATCAACGGTGCTGCTGCTTTAAAAGCTGCTCGTGAGATCAAAAAACGCCTGGCTGCGCTGGCAGTTAAATTAAAAGATTTAAACCCTGAAAAATGGCCGTCTAAAACTGCTGGCCTCGGGACGGCGCCCGAAGTTGTCATATCTGACATCTTTGAAAAAGCACATGAACTGACTAAATTTTGCGATAACCGTGTCTCCGTAGCAGGTGGCTTCTCCCTCTCCATGAAAGAGCTTATTAACGAGGCCTACCTTAACCGCATTTCCCTTGGCGAGTATGGTTATCACCGCACTGAGAACTTGGGCTTTGATAAACTCTCCGGTCAGGGCCAAGCCTTTCACTACTTCACCCAAGGGACAGCCGCGAGCGAGGTCGAAGTCAACCGTTTAACGGGCGAAATCAAAGTTCGCCGCGTTGATATTCTCATGGACCTTGGAAGGCCCATCAATGAGGGGCTTGATCTTGGACAGGTGACGGGAGCGTTCATCCAAGGCATGGGCTGGGTGACTACAGAAAATCTTGTTTATAACAAAGAGGGATTTTTACTCTCTCACTCTCCTAGCACCTACAAAATCCCAAGCGTTCAAGACACACCGCGCGTCTTTAACGTGAAGTTAGCCCACAATCTGGATAACATCGTAAACGTGAGAGGGACCAAGGCCGTGGGGGAGCCACCACTTCTCCTTTCTCTGTCGGTGTGGACGGCCGTCAAAGACGCCATTCGCTACGTCTCCGATTACAACCCAGCAACGCTCGCCTTTAATCTCCAAAATACTTTGCCCATCCCTGCCACTGCGGAAGAAGCTTTACGTCATTTAGATCCAGAAGCTTTCTCCCTATTTGAACAAGACGCAAAGTAGCAGCCAATGATTTTCAGTGAATTCATCACAGCATGTCATACGTTAGAGCAAGAAAGTCGCTCCTATGCCGTAGTGACCCTCATTAAGATCGACGCCCATGTACCGCAGGAAGTGGGCGCAAAGATGCTCGTGACTGCCGCAGGATTGCATGCTGGAACGATCGGTGGCGGCAAACTAGAAGCCAAGGCCATCGAACTCGCCAAACAGCAGCTTACAAACTCAGAATCACAACTTCACAAGATTGATCTGAATAAAGACCTCGGCATGGTGTGCGGCGGTGTGGCGACCATCTTCGTGGAGTCAAGTCAGCACAAAAGCTGGAATCTTGCCGTCTACGGCGCTGGACACGTTGGCCAGGCTTTAATTCAACTGCTAAAGACCTTCGCCTGCCAATTGTACTGGATCGACAGTCGGCAAGACTGGTTAGACAAACAGCCTGATCACCCTCGGCTCAAAAAAATCTTCACCGCAAACCTCGGCCATATTCCTTCAACGTTGCCCGAGGGCACCTATCACATCATCGCAACGCCCGGGCATGCCTTTGACCTTGAAGTCTTAAAGAGTGTTCTTCGGTTAACAAACACTCCGTATATCGGGGTCATTGGCAGTAAAGTTAAAGCACGCACCATTCGTGCGAGTCTAATGAACGAGGGTTTCACCGCGGCAGACTGTGAGCGATTTCACTGCCCCATGGGTCTACCCATCGGCAACAACACTCCGGCCGAGATAGCTGTGAGTATCGCGGCGCAGATTCTTGAGCGACGAGATCACTCCAATGACATTAAAAAGTCTGAATAAAAACAGGGCGAACAGCCATGTCACAATAGTTTATCCGCATTGATTGCTGACCTACCTGCCGTGTTGTATTCTAAAAGATGCCCCTCTTTTGAAGGAACACAAGTCATGCACCACGCGTATGACATCACCAAGGCAGCAGAAGCCGCAGCACCCGTTCGGCTGCGCGATGGCGCTACAATTCAAACTTGGGTGAAAAGCGGCTGGGGAACCCCTCTTGTTTTTCTTTATGGCCTTGGCTGTTCCATCTCGCACTGGAAATATCAGTTGGCCCACGCCCAGGCTGCTGGTCGATTGACCGTTCATATGGACTACCGTGGCCACGGCGCATCGACTCTTGGAAAACCTTTAAGACCTCTGAGCATAAAGACACTGAGTCAGGACCTCAAGGAGGTGCTTGATCAGTTGTCCATCGAAACGGCTGTGGTTTTGGGTCAATCCATGGGGGGAACCGTCGCCCTACAATTTGCTCATGATCACCCAAAGCGATGCTCAGGACTCGTGTTACAAGGGGCGCCTGGCAGAAACCCGTTTGGACCCATGCGCATTGGTGATACGGGACGAGCTGCGTTAAAGCTGATGATTACCCTCAATAAAATCGCTCCCATTTGGGTCAAGTTTTTGAATAAAACAGCAGGTCGAGCCCCAGGAATTGCTCGCGAGCTTGTAAGGTTAAAAGGCTTTAATCCGACCCTGGCAAGAACCGAGGATATCGAAGAGTATCTTCGGCATTTTTTCGCAACAGATCCCAATATTTTCTATGAGCTGGCCGATGATCTTAAGGACTTTGACGTTAGCCAGTTTGATAATTTAATCGAAAGTCCGACCCTGATCATCGCAGGCGCAAAAGACAACATGGTGCCCCTTGAAGAGTGCCGATGGCTTGCTAAACGCCTGCCAATGGCAGAACTTGAGGTCATTAACCACGGCAGCCACTGCCCCCATCTTGACGACCCCCTCTTGGTCAATCACCGCATAGACCGCTTTTTAAGCACCTATAAATTTTGAAATTGCCCCTGGGTTATTTTGGTCCTTAGACATCAAAGGATTTAACTTGGTTTCAATGGACTCCAGAGTTAATCTTTGTCTCGCGAGTATTCGCACAAAAAATTCAAAAACCCAGGAGAGACACGCCATGAAACTAGCAGCCCTTGCCCTTGTATCGACACTTCTCGCCGGAACAGCATTCGGTAAAACTTGTGAAGTGACTGTCGAAGGTTCCGACGCCATGTCCTACAACACCAAAACCATCGCAACCGCTGGCTGCAAGGAAGTTAAACTAACCTTGAAGCATTCAGGCAAATTGCCCAAAGCTGCCATGGGTCACAACATCGTGATTACAACTGATGCCGACATGCAGAAAACCGTTGCTGCTGCCACAAAGGCTGGGCCTGCGAAGGATTACTCTCCAGGAACAGACGGCGTCATCGCTGCAACAAAACTTGTGGGCGGCGGCGAGTCTGACACCGTGACATTTTCAACGGCCAAACTCAAAAAAGGTACTAAATACAAATTTTTCTGCACATTCCCTGGTCACAGTGCCCTGATGCAAGGTGACGTGACTCTTTAATAAGCAATTAATTGCGGGGGAGGCTCTTTCCACTTGGAAACAGGTGGGGCCTCCTGCTATTTTTTAATCTCCAGCGCCACTGTAGCTCAGCTGGTAGAGCAACCGCTTCGTAAGCGGTAGGTCGCCGGTTCAAATCCGGCCAGTGGCTCCACCCTCCCTTTCAGTCAATTTTACTGCCCGTAATCCCTAGACTTAATAAATTTCAAGTTGCCAATGGGCGGCCTCACAGGTTCTAATTACAGGAACTTCTTAAACGTCATGGTTTGAAATTTTTAGGTACTGAGACTTGTCATGCCTCGCGACCGTAACTTCTTAGTATTTGACTTGGATGGGACTATCTTTGCCTCAACCCCGTTTTACTTCGCTATTTTAGAGAAGGTCTTTGCAAAGAACGGCCTTCAATTGAGCGAAGCTGAAAAGGCGCTGGCTGCCGGTCTTTCAGCTAGAAAGTTTTTATCCACGAAACTTTCCGCGGATGCCACCTCCGAAGCCCTCGAATTCATGAATCAGCAAAGCACAATCGATATAGAACACATCAAAATGTTTGAAGGTTTATCCTGTCTATTAACGACCCTGCTCAACCGTGGCAAACGCCTTGCAGCGTGGACCAGCCGCGATCATGGCTCAGCGACTCTTCTTCTCAGAAAACACCAACTCGATAAATATTTTGACGTCATCGTCACTGGTGATTGCGTGGAAAATCACAAGCCGGACCCCGAGGGCCTACAACGGATTGCGGGTCATTTTGCTTGCTCGGTTTCGGATTTGGTGATGATTGGAGATCATGACGTTGATATTGCAGCTGCCCAATCAGCTGGCGCACTGCCGATAAGAGCTAATTGGCACGGATTTCGGGATGGCCAAAACTGCCACCTCGGAGCGGAAACCATTCACTCCGTTCGAGAACTTTCAGAAAAGCTTCTTTAGCCAGAAAGGACCAGGCGGCAAATTATGGCCCGGGTCAACTACTCTGATATTGCCAAACGCTACGACCAAAACCCCATTAGACGTAACATCGCGCCTGACAAGACTCTTGATCTGGCCTCAGGAAAACCTTGGAATGTTTTGGATCTAGGGTGCGGAACAGGTTCTTACATCGAAATCCAGTCGGGCCTAAAACAACATAAAAATATCCGCTGGCATGGCGCTGACCCAAACGACGAGATGCTGAGGGTGGCGCGAGAAAAAGCACCGGTTGCCATATTTCATAAGGCTGGGGCAGAAGACCTGCCATTTGATGACAATTTTTTTGATTATGTTACGAGTCGTTTCTCATTTCATCACTTTGCTGACCGTAACCGAGCTCTTAAAGAAATTTTCCGCGTTCTCAAGCCGGGCGGCTATTTCAAAATCGTCAATCTTGCCCCAGAGCTTAGTCCGAGCTGGTGGATCTTCAGATATTTTCCAGCAGCAATAAAAATTGACGAACAAAGATTTTGGGATCTTGAGTTTCTTAAGTCTCAAATAATTGAAGTGGGCTTTGAACTCCGAACCTCACAACTTCAACTTCGCGAAAAAATAGAGTCTTCACTTGTCCTCAAAGAGGCGCGAAACCGAGAAACCTCGGAATTACTCCTCATCGATGACGAGGACTACCGCGCTGGCTTAAGGCGCCTCGAGGAGGAGCTAGCAGGACGCGAACATGACCTTGTGGATTGGGGCCTCATGATTGCCGAACTCGAGTTTATGAAAACCTAGCGCAACGCTAGATCCTAGAGACCGTGTACCCCCTTTTTTGCCCCACATAAATCCATGAAATCATAAATGTTATTTAGAGTCCCCAACGAGCCTCCTGGCGTGGCTGGATGCTTCACATATTCGGCATTTCAGGAGACAATAAAGGGAATCGAATCAAACTTCAGAATACAGGGGGCACTGAGTATGTCCACATTGCGAGCATCCACTGCTAGCGGCGCTGACACCAGGTCAAAACTTTTACAAAAAGCGGCAGCCCTATCGCAAACCGTCGGCTATGACGCTCTGAGCCTCCAGGAACTGGCAAATGAACTCGGGATTCGCAAAGCAAGCATTTTCCACTATTTTGCTAGCAAAGATGAGTTAGCATGCGCGGTCATCGAAGCCGATATGAAGTTATTTAGTGAGTGGCAGGAAACCGTAGAACACTTGAATCCAGTGGAAAGACTGAGTCGCTATTTTGATCACTACCGCAACATGATCAGCCATGGACACGTATGTCCTGGTGGCGCATTTGCCGTGTCGTGGCCCCTACTACAAGGCAAAGTCAAAGACGCTCTTGTCAACATGCACAAGCAGCACATTACTTTTTTGGACGATCTAATTCGTGATGGCATCACCCTGGGATCATTTAAACCATTAGCCATACCATCTGACGTGGTTAAATCAATTCCTGATATGCTCCAAGGCGCCATTCAGGTAGGTCGAGCTGGATCAAGTATAATCCCAATCAATAGAATCGAACGGCTCACAAAAGTTTTACTTGGTGTATAAAATTCATTGCGACCGCCTCCGGGTCGCAGATGACCGTAAAGAAACCAGTAAAGGAGCCTCTCATTTGAAGATACGATTCGCTGCCACGGCTTTCATGATAAGCCTGGCTGCCTGCAAAACAGTTCAGCCACAAGCCAAAGTCAAACACACTCTAGGCGAGGTTAGCTGGTCAGATGGGCGATGGACCTATCTTGACCTTGATCGCGCCACCTTCCTAAAGATGAATAACTCTACCTATCTACCTGAATCACATGAATTAAGCCTGAAATCAACGGAGTGGGTTGAGCGTCTACACGCTGCCGTTGTAGCCACGTATCCACAAAAAATGGCGGGTATCCCCCACCCTCAAATCATCGTGATGAAAAAATCCAGCCCAGACGCTTTCGCCGCGAAACGACGAACAGTCAGCTACCAGCTAAAAACGAAAATCGCTGCGACCCGCGACGATGAAGTTAATTTAAAAGAAACGAGCCCACTTTATTTCAACGACAGTAATAGAAAGTTAGCGCACAACATTTTCCCGCCAGAAATTCGATTACCCGTCAATGACGCTGTCGGCTACAGTGCATGGTTCTCAAAACTCTACCAACCCTGCACAATTGAGAAATCAGGACGGGATGATATCGAATGGGCCTATGGCCCTCGCTGTGACATGGAGACTTATCTAAAACCGTCGGCATGGTCTCCAGAGTTTGTGACACAAGCCGCACCGAACTGGCTCATTGTCACGTCGGGACTCTTTTCGATTCTCCCAACAGAAGCTAGTTTTGCCGCCGTCATCGCCCACGAGTTGGCCCACTACTACCGTGCGCACGTGGTTCACGACATGAAGCATTACAATTACTGTTACCTACTCAACGATCCCGAGCACAAGCCCGTGGAACGCGAGGAATTAAAAAACCTATGCCGGGACTTAAAAGTTGGCCGCGCGCGCGGCGGGATGGACCCGTTTACGGCCGCTGCCCAAGTCGGCCTCGGCGTCTATACGGTAGAAGAGGAAGCTGATGAGTTGGCGCTTGAAATATTAAGTCTGGCTGGAATTGACCCATTGAAAGCTACTGAAGCATGGTTCGCCCTGTTTGAGCATGCGGATGCCAGCGTCACCCAAATGGAAATACCTCTGGCCAGGTGCCGCCAACTTTTTGAAAATAAATGGCGGGATAGCGCGGGCAATCTCGTGGCCGTGCCAATTGGCGACTATCAGGATACACATCATAGCTGGTGTTTTCGCGTCTTCAACACCACGAACGAAATTGCCATCCACAACTACCGGGTCGAGATGCCTCTAAATTTGAATCCACAAGCTTGGAAAACCATACAGTCACTTTCCAAGAATCCGTAGCCCCACTGAACACTTCAAGGACCTTGCCCCGCGCAAACGATCGGCACGGGAAAATTCACTCGTGCGGCTAATTTGCACGTGTAGGATCTGCGCAATAAATCACTTTCATGAAGTTCACTTCTTTGAACTGATGTACTGGGGACAAAAAAAGCCGGAAGTCTACCACCATCTTTAGCACGCGGATAAGACTCACATGGTTTGTCTGCGAAGCTTGCTAGTTTGTATGCGATCATCCGACCTTCCATAATTTCACTGCCGTTCACTTCTTCCGAATCAAACACCGCACCTTCGGCTGCTGACAACAGCTCGATCGCGACACTTTTAGAAAAATTAACATCTAATGTAAGTGGGCGCATATTTGGACCTAATTTTTCGCACTCACTGGACCAAGTGTCAAAAGTCCCAATTCCCAAATAGATATACTCAATCTGGGATCCGGGCATCTTCCATGTAACTTTCGGCGTATCAGCGGCTGCAACAGCCTCTGACACGACTTTTGTTTTCTCCACAGATCTTGGCGCGTCTTTGCCACCTGGGACTTTGGTCATTGAAAATGTACAAGCTGATGATAAGTGGGCAAAAACGCTCATCGAAAGCAGAGTAATGCGTTTCATGATACGGACCCCTTCCAGAATCTAAACATGTCGTCGGCCATGGGTGACTCGATCCGGCAACCAACGCCTGTTTCCGGATGAGCAAACTCTAGAGCTGCGGCATGTAAAAGGCAACGCTGAAATCCTGTTTGTTCGACACAGAAAGCCGTCGTTTGGCGAGCCTCCCAGTAATCCAGGAAGACGGCCTCGTTTGGATGGTACAATTTATCGCCGATGATCCAATGCCCCGAGTAAGCAGCATGAATTCTTATTTGGTTCGTCCTACCTGTTTTCGGAAAGGCCCTTAGAAGTGCCAAAGAACCCTCGAACGACGCTTTTCTTTCTTCTACCACAAAGTCTGTCTTTGAAGGCAATCCACCGTCAACGACCCACTTCTTAATGCGAATCTTACTGCCAGTTAGATCACCCAACGGTGCGTCGACCGTCCATTTATCGGCAGACGGATTTCCTGAAACGATTAGCTGATATTCTTTAATAATTTTTTTTGACTCAAA
>JBIJBX010000257.1:0-3525 GCA_044344995.1 Oligoflexales bacterium
CGAGTAATTTTTGCTCGTTTATAGTTTCAACTATTTAACTAACCATCCATCAGGAGACATACCATGACAGCTAAAGTCATTAATTTTGGCGAAGATTCTCGCCGCAAGATTCTAAAAGGCGTTAACACACTTGCTGACGCCGTAAAAGTAACCCTTGGGCCAAAAGGCCGTAACGTCGTAATCGAAAAAAGCTACGGCGCTCCTACAATCACCAAAGACGGTGTCTCCGTTGCCAAGGAAATCGAACTAGAAGATCGTTTTGAGAACATGGGCGCACAGATGGTCAAAGAAGTCGCTTCCAAGACTTCTGACATCGCTGGTGACGGCACAACAACCGCTACGGTTCTGGCTCAAGCCATCTACCGTGAAGGCGCAAAACTCGTTTCTGCTGCTCACAACCCAATGGAACTTAAGCGCGGTATCGACTCCGCTGTTCAAGCACTTGTTGCTGAACTTGACAAAATCAGCCGTCCAACTAAAAACCGCGATGAAATCGCACAAGTTGGTGCCATTTCCGCTAACAACGACATGGAAATCGGCAAAATCTTGGCTGAAGCCATGGATAAAGTCGGTCGTGACGGCGTCATCACGGTTGATGAAGCTAAGGGCATGGAAACAACCCTTGATTTCACTGAAGGCATGCAATTTGACCGTGGTTACCTCTCTCCATACTTTGTAACTGATGCAGAGCGCATGGAAGCTAACTACGATGACTGCTTGATCCTCATCAACGAGAAGAAGATCAGCAACATGAAAGAACTCCTTCCAGTTCTTGAGAAAATCGCTCAAACTGGCCGTCCTTTCATGATCATCGCAGAAGACATCGACGGCGAAGCTTTGGCGACGCTTGTTGTTAACCGTCTCCGCGGCACACTAAAATGCGTTGCTGTTAAGGCTCCCGGCTTCGGCGATCGTCGCAAAGCTATGCTAGAAGACATCGCAACTCTAACTGGCGGCATGGTTGTTTCTGAAGACCTAGGCCACAAGCTAGAAAGCGTTACTTTGGAAAACTTGGGCCGCGCTAAACGCGTCTCTGTCTCCAAAGACAACACAACAATCGTTGACGGCCAAGGCAACAAGTCCAAAATCGAAGCTCGCGTGAAACAAATCCGCGGCGAAATCGAAAACACGACTTCTGACTATGACCGTGAAAAACTCCAAGAGCGCTTAGCGAAACTTGTTGGCGGCGTAGCTGTTGTTAAAGTTGGCGCTGCAACTGAAACTGAGATGAAAGAGAAAAAAGCTCGCGTAGAAGACGCCCTCAACTCGACTCGTGCAGCTGTTGAAAGCGGCATCGTCCCAGGCGGCGGAACTGCTCTTCTTCGCGCTCAACCAGCTCTTGATAAGCTTAAGCTAAATCCAGAGCAAATGTTTGGCGTCTCGATCGTTCGCCGTGCAATCGAAGAGCCTCTTCGCCAAATCGCCTTCAACGCAGGCCTTGAGCCAGCTGTTGTGGTCGACAAAGTGAAAAAACACACTGGTGGCGAAGGCTTCAACGCATTGACAGAAGTCTACGAAGACCTCTACAAAGCCGGCGTCATCGACCCAACTAAAGTAACAAAAACCGCCCTTATCAACGCGGCATCCGTAGCCAGCTTGCTTCTTACAACCGAAGCAATGATTGCTGAGAAGCCAAAAGATAAGGAAGACGCTCCAGCCGCTGGCGGCATGGGCGGAATGGGTGGAATGGGCGGAATGGGCGGCATGATGTAATTCAGGCAGGTCCCAAGAGAAGAATTTCTCTGGGACCCCCCGTCAACACCCTACTCCGACCTCGGAGTAAACGAGAGACATACGAAAGACCCCCGAAGCGAGAGCTTTGGGGGTCTTTATTTCGAAAAAATAGTCTTAGCGTACTTATGCTACGATGACTGAATCCTTGTTTTTTTAAGGAATGCACTAATATGACTAATCCCCTCACAGAACATCACTGCATCCTTTGGCTGAAGGCTGCCTCTTTCATTACTATTATCACAGGACTCGCCGCAAGTTGTGCGTCCCACCCTGCTGGCGAGGGGCTTTGGCTATTACTGTTTGATATTTTGAATTGGCCACTTGACGGGATCCCCGGTGGATTCGATGCGGTGAGTAGACCTCTTAATGCCGTGCTCGGAGGCGTGATGATCGGCTGGGGATTGATGATGTATGGTCTACTAAATCCCAAAATTTATTGTGACGGTATACGAATCGTTTTGCTACGCGGGTTACTCGTATGGTTTGCCGTCGACTCCATTGGATCATTCGCTGCCGACATTCCTAGCAACGTGATACTAAACATGGCTTTTCTAGGAATGTTCCTGCCTCCTCTGATTTTACTACGGCCGAGGCATCCTGAATCAGGCATATCCAGCCGCAAAAATCATCACTCCCGGTCTCTTTGAGGGGGGCGCGCATCCTTTCGCATGATGAGTGAACTCAAAGTTGACACTGTCTACATCCGCTTTTAGACTTATTGCAAGCGGAGGAATAGCTATGTCTTTGGGATCTGTAGTTTTTCAGCAGAAGCGTCTCGTTTTTTTGGCGACTTTTTTGATAACGCTCCTCGGGTTTTTAAGTCTTTTCGCAGTGCCTAAGGACGAAGACCCCCGACTACCTGATTGGTTCGGAACCATCGTCGTGGTGCTTCCAGGGGGTGACGTTGCAAAACTTGACGAGATGATTGCAAAGCCTCTGCATGAAAAGTTGCGGGAGATTGACGAGCTAAAGACCGTGGAAGCCTCAAGTCGAGCCGGCGTGGTCACGTTGGTCATCCAGATGAAAGATTCGATCACGGATACAAAAGTTGTCTGGGACAAAGTTCGCAGAGCCTTGGATGAGGCAAAAGCTGATTTCCCGAGTGGCACCCTAGAGCCAAAATTCCATGAAGATACCAACCGGCTAGAGACAATACTTTACGCTGTTTCTGGTACAGACGATATTCTGTCTCTAAATAAAATCGCTACCCAGCTTAAAAAAGATCTATTATCCGTACCCGGCACGTCCATGATTATCCTTAGAGGTGACCCGAGTCTTGAGATGCGGGCGGAGTATGACCCTCAAAAAATATCCAGACTCTCCATTCCACAAGTCCAGATTGCCCAGCGCGTGCATGAAGCCAACACCGGAATGCCTGCTGGTTACGTGGAGATAGATGGCAAACGGATTCAGATTCTCAGCCCCTCAAGACTTTATGAGCAGCAACAACTAGAGGACGTGAGACTTTTAAAAGGCTCTCTTGATCCCGTCCGACTAAATGAAATTGCTTCCATTCAAACCTCGCCAAAAAGAATGGAAAACCGCTCTTACTGGAACGGCAAACCAGCCGTGTTCCTAGGCATTGTAGCCCAGCACCCCATTGAGATTGTGCAATGGGGGGAGTTAATTCGAGAAAAAGTCGCTAAATTTAAGACGCAAAATGCTCAGAGTAAAGTGGCCGTCGATGAAGTGAGCTTTAATCCTGATCGCACGCGTGAGCGCCTCAAAGATCTCGGCACTAATCTAGTGATCGGAATATTAAGTGTCGGAATTATTCTTTGGCTTTGGATG
>JBIJBX010000057.1:0-12364 GCA_044344995.1 Oligoflexales bacterium
CCCAGATTCTTACGAAAGGCCGAGAGATCGGTAGTCGGATATCAGCGGATTCGACGATATTCTTTTTCTTTGCTGGTCATGGTGCGGACAATGGTCAGCTCGTTAGTCAAGGCAACGGCATGTTTACTTTGAGTGAGGTGGTTGCAGCCATTAAGAGTGGTTCCAGTCTTAAAACATTTAGACGATTTATTGCCGTGATTGATGCGTGCCATAGTGGCCAAAGTGTAAATGGCTCAGAAGCCATGTTTCTTGCCGGCGCAGTTCGGGAATTTTCCATGGAGAAGTTTATTTCCGGTATGGTCACGGGTGAATCCTCGGGTTCTAGTGATGGTGGCGGATTATTTACCGCTGATTATGGCGGTGGCCAAAGTCGTGATAGTTTTGGCGCTCGACCTTTTGAACAAGGTCTCGTGATTGCGGCTGCCAAGGCCTCCCAGTACTCAGTTGATGGTGGCGCCTCGATTGGTGGTATTTTTACAGCCAGTCTGATGAATGCAATCAGGTCAAATTCCACCGCAACCCTTTCTGAGATCCTTGAGAGCGCACGTCGAATGACGTTAATGCGGTCAACAGATCAAACACCGTTGTGGAAAGCGACGCCAGAGTCGATTTTGAATGAGCGGTTTAATCGTAATGACAACGGTGGCGTACTTTCAAGCGAGAAGCAAGATGTTGCGCCCCAAGGTTCGACCGGTAATAACGCCCAAACACAAACCTCGCCTCAGCCAGAAACTCAAATAGAACCCACACCCGGACCCAACGCCTCGGGACAATCTGACAATGGTGGCAACAACACCCCAGATTTTTTACAGTTTCTAATATCGATTTTAAAAAGCTAATCACAAGATTATTTTTGAATGTGGATAGCTAATACAAGCCATTTTATAATGCTTTGTTATGGACTGGTTTTTGAAATTCTCATGCCCTCGAAGTAGAATTAGAAGATCTACTAAATGATTTAAATCGAAGGGAGTCGGACTATGAGATTACTCGTGTTGGCGTCGTTCCTATTTGCAACGACCGCATTCGCAAATAGTCAAACCGTAACAATTAAGGGCAAAAAATATGGCACGGGCCTCATCCCACGCCCTGCAGGCATGCCAGGGGAGTTTCGTTCCATAAAGATTCGCGGCGACCTTCCCGAATCCTTTGACTCAAGAGACCAAGGACTTGTCACTTCGATCAAAAATCAAGGCAACTGTGGCTCCTGTTGGTCGTTTGCCAGAACGAAGGCGTTTGAAGCAGCCAGTATTTTGGCGGGTCGCGCTACGGGTGAAGCTGTCAATCTTGCCGAACAAGACGCGCTTGTGAATGATCATAATTCCTATGGTTGTCGGGGCGGTTTTATGGACGGCCGATTTGAGGTGTCTAAAGGCATAACTACCGAAGCTCTTTGTCCTTACCGCGCTAGCAGTCGGTACGCTTGCAATGGTTCTAAATTTGCTAAAGCTTTGCGATGGGCGATGATCGGAGAAGAAAAGCGAGCACCTTCAGTCGACGAGCTACGTCAAGCTATCGTGAGCTATGGAGTGATTGCGGTAACTGTGGCTGCTGGTGGAAGCTTCTCGCCAGATGATGAAGGTCGCATCACTTCTTGCGGAAGCCGAGGGCTCAACCATATGGTCACTTTGGCCGGCTATCGTCCTGCCGCTAATGGTGGATATGAATTCTTGATTGCCAACTCCTGGGGCGAAGAATGGGGTGATGGCGGATTTGCATGGTCAAAGCAAGGTTGTAATCAATTGGCATCGGTAGCGGGTGATGCTGCGCTTTACTTTTACATGGCGACGGAAGAGTAAATTCTGGAAGCACTAATAAAGAGCAGTTACAGGGAAGATGATCAAACATCTTCCCTTTTTTAACAATTGGGCTCATCATCCGAGAAGCGAACGTTTCTAAAGTTTTTTTAGGGAAATTATTCACCATGTGCTATAGCGTCCTCATGCAGAAAACAATCAAAGATAGCCCAAAGCGCTATGGGGCCATCGCAACGAGGAATACCGAAGACGACTTTGCGCGCGAGTCGGCCTCCGACCCCAAGCAATTTCCCGGTTTATCCCCGCGAATTTACCCAGGTCATTTTGGTCCTGTTTTTTTTACCGAGGCGGATCAAATACATTTAGAGCTCATGCGGTATGGCACTTATCCGCCAATTGAGGAAGCTACAGCTAAAAAATACACCTCTTTTAATGCGCGAAGTGATAACTTGCGTAGCCATTTTTGGTCGAATGCATTCATGCGTAATCATGGTTTTGTGATCATCAAGGCTTTTTTTGAATGGGTAGCAGTCCGCGATCTCATTAAAGCCGGAACGGTCAGCATTGATGAGGTGGAGGCTGGTTTTCAGCGTCAGCAAGCGGACAGAAAAGCGAAAATTTTAGCGGCTGGAAAAACGTACAAGCCGACCCCAACAGAACTAAAGAAGACAGTGGATAGACAGACTATTATTCAATTTGCACCTGAAGATGGCGGTGATTTGATCGTGCCAGTTATTTTTTCAAGAGACCCAATACGGTCCACTGCCGAGTTATTCAACGGTGGTTTTGCGATTATTACAGACATGCCTCCGCCGGAAATCCAGCGCGCCGGCCATGATCGGTGCCCGGTTATTTTTGACATAGGTGCCGAGATGGAATGGCTGAATGTTCGAAACAAGACAGCCCATGATCTTGAAATGATTCTTGGGCAAAGGCGACGTACAACTTTTAAGCATCAATTAGCAGAAGCATCATGAAACATATAAAGGGACACGGCACCAAAATTTGGCGCCGTGTCCCCAAAAGAACCAAGTCGTTCAGCTCTATCGTCTAGACTGCATTAAGTCTTCTGATCCTCTCGGTGAGGGGAGGATGCGTCGAGAATAATGCAACGAATCCAGATTTCGTGTTGGAGGAGATTTTCAAGGCAGCAAGTGCCGACTGTTGGTCGTCTTCAACATGAATCATTTTCTGCAATGAAGCCAGGGCTGCGCTCATTTTGACTTTGCCAACAAGATCAGCCGCGCCACTGTCAGCCCTGAACTCGCGATAGCGGGAGAATGCCGCAACAACGATCATTCCCAAAATACTGAATGCTACTTCAAGTACCAGGACGGTGATAAAATTGACCACACCCCGTTTTTCCTCATCGAAAAATTGACTTGCTGTCCAAGCCAAAACCCGCGCAAAGAACATAACAAAGGCGTTAATCACACCCTGTAAGAGTGTCATGGTAACCATGTCACCGTTGGCCACATGAGCAACTTCATGGGCCAAAACGGCCTCCAATTCGCCGCGATTCATTCTCCGCATCAAACCGCTGGAGACGGCGACGAGTGCTCTGGACTTGGTAGGTCCGGTGGCGAATGCGTTTGGATCATCACTCTCGTACATGCCCACTTGCGGTGTTTGTGGCAGCCCAGCTTTTTCAGACAATTGTTTTACGGTTGAGATAAGCCAACGTTCATTTGGGTCCAGCGTATTGTCATCAATCACTTTGACGCCCATCATCCATTTGGCCATGATACGCGACAGTCCAAGGGAGATAAACGCTCCGCCGAAACCCCAGACTAAACAGAAGACCATAAGAGACTGATAATCGATACCTTTGGATGTCAGGTATGGCTGGACGCCTAGAAGGCCCATGACGATTGAAATGGTAACGATCACCAGTGCGTTTACGGCAAAAAACAGAATAATTCTTTTTGCGATTCCCATGAAGTTCTCTCCTCTTTCGTTCAATTCTAGCTATTGAATATCCATTGAATACAGGCACCCGGCTCTTTACGCGCCGTGCCTAAAGTTGGCTCCATTAGTGATCGTAAACTCTCAAGGCTCGCAGTTACGTCGGGGCTGCTCACCTTTAATTCTACTGCCGCCAGTACTTCGCTTGGCGATGGTCCCCCAAGTGATGCAAAGCAGGACAAGGCGGCTGCATGCTGCCTCAGTTCGCCCTGTTGCATCGTCAGCTGAAGGTAATTCGACGCGGCTGCTAACATCGTCTTTTCAAGAATCCCCGGATTGATTGGAGTTGCCGAGAGCATCGGACTCACCGTGTTTGTTACGCTATGTGTGGCTTGGCGAACAGTGTCTCCACTCCAGAGATTAGCCGAGCTTAAAAAGAGTAATCCGGTCACTACAAGACATAGACTGACGATGATGCAAGTGAATCCCAAGAGAGCGAGTTTTTTGTAACGACGTATCTTCAGTACAAGCCTCGTTAATTTCGTGTCCATGGATCTATGGTCCTCCCAATACGCAAGCAGACGATTCCTGCCGACCGCTCTTATGGTTTACGTATGATTATCGGGAAGGATCAAAAATTGCTAAAATAGATAAAAAATAATATTTAATTTGTTTTTAACGAATGAGCTAGGTAGACCTAAAAGCTCGAAAATTATTGCTATTTTCGACTTTAAACAAAGTCTTTGCTTCGAAAGGTTTTGAAGATATTTGGTGTTAGAACTTAAACCCATGGTGATGGTTAGCTGCACGCTGCGCCATTCTGACGTGCTGGTGCTGACGCTTCTCCGACTGGGAGTAGAACTCACGGTTTGGCCTGTTTTTTAAGGTTTTGCGCAACCAACCAAACCAGTGCCAAGGGTTCATGCGCCGACGTGCAGTGATCACGCGTCGCTTCTGTGAGGATGTGACTTTCTCGATCGACGAGGACGGTGTTGAAATCTCTAAGGCGTGATTTTTGTTCATAATTAAGATGCCTCCGGTGCCCCTAATTCTAAACTAAAAACCCCTTTGCTTCCAAGGAACCGCCTTGACTTGACACGGCCATGTCACCTAAAATCAGGCGAGAACCACAAGATTTTTAGACAAAACGGAGACATTTTCATGATCACCAAACTGACCATAACCTCGCGTTTTTTGTCTGCGGCAGCATCAAGATGGCACTTGGCGTCTTCTTTAATGATTTTTTTTGTGGCGGGGTGCTTAACTCAGCGCAGCCATCAAACTTCCGAACAGCAAATAAAAAGAGCAACAGATAAGTTCACAAGTGAATCTGATTACACCTGTCGCCCCTCTGATCCGGAGCGCTCGGGTGACTACATTTGGATCTACTCTGAAGGCCCATCCACGGCAAAACTTTTGCGGATAGCAAGCTACTCAGCTCTCGGTAAGTCAGGTTACAAGCATGAGGAATTAGTTTTGCTCTCAGGAGTTGCGGTTAGCGATACTGCTGAAAAAGTTGAAGTCAAGACGGGAACTGAGACGTCGGGATCGTTTGACACGCAGTACGATTTATCCAAGCAAAATACGCTCCTATCAATTGATAAGGCGACCATGCTTGGTCGTCTGCAGGTTAAGGGCTATGCCGGAAACCTCAAAGTAGCCTGTAGCAAAAAACCTTAATTCATTATCCCAAACTTAAGTTACTGCCCCGCAGATTTAATCGCGGCATTAATTCCCATCAGTCGCCTCACGCAAGTTAATGCAGAACCCGCGGCTATAAACCAAAGCGTTGGTACCATGATCGACTGGTAGCCACCGCCGATATCAGATGAACCTTCAATCAGTAGTAATGTGGTCGGCGCAAACGCGCTGATAAGGCAAGCTGCGATACATAGAAACATACGTTGCTGTTTTGCTAAAGGCCCGGCGAAGTTTTGCGGCGCTCCGCAAGTTTTACCAACTGCTCTGATATAAGCGGTCAAGATCGCAAATAACGCCGCCCAGTAAGCAGCTACCGGAGAGCTATTGATACTATAACCGCAGCCAATCAAAATGGCGGCATCACTGATTCGGTCCGGAACTTCATTAAATAACTCGCCTAAGGGGTTCGGACGATTGTGAATCACAGCCACCATTCCATCAAACATGTTTGAGAGAAGTCTGATCAATATCAAGACGGCTCCAGTGACATAAAGTAAAGCAAATTGTTCTCGCCAGTACGAGGTGCCAGCAATAGCTGCTCCGGCCCCGACGCCCGCAAGCATTCCAAAAATCGAGATACCATTAGCGCTAGCCCCTGAGTTCGCTAGCCATGTCGCGACTTTCTTCGAAACAGGTAAATTTCTGGCAGGGATAGGCCTACGGTCGCCCGCTTTAAATTCCTTTGTACTCATATTTTTTCTCCAGAGTGAAAGAAGCTTCTCTTTTTATTTTTCAATGATGAAGAGCATGGTGATAAATAGAACTGTGTAAGAAATCCAGGAAATAGTTTTATTGCGCAACCAAATTGGCCTCAACCAGGGTGCTGCTTTGGCGCTAATCCACGCGACGACAAAAAGTCGAAAAATCCGCGAGAACATCACGATTGGAAAAAATGGCACAAAAGAAAAATCATGTTTGACGGCCTCATAGGTCCAGATTTTGAAACTCATGAAAGACCATGCTTGGGCAAGGCCACCCCACGGGCCGTGCTGATCATACAAGTCGATAATAAACTGATGCATCCGCTGGGTCACAAATGGAGTTGCGCCCAGAATCGCGCCTGCGAGTTCCAAATTTTCCCGGCAGAAAAGAAAGTAAAGAGCTCCGCCGCAGTGGGATGCTATCCAAGCAACGAGTGTGGTTTTAAACCATTGTCTTGGGTAGGTGATCGCAAATGGAATCAGTAGAAAATCAACTGCCACAAACCAGAAGGCCGATTCTGCGAACGCCCACGTGGCAACGAACGCTAAGAGTAATCTTGATATGGGTGGATGTTCTGGTGGCAACATTTCAATTCTACCATTTTTAGTCAATCAAAAGATCATGCTGTCATACGCAGTCTCGCACTGAAATAGTGTAGCATAGGATTTAAAAAATTTTTCCCTTTTCTATTTTATCCTAATTCTTGAAACAAGATTTTGAGGAAGTAATCCAACGATTCACGTCAAGCACAGTTTGTTCTACTTCTTGAAAATTATTCTTTAATGTCCTACGCTAAAGCTCTGGTAAAAATTTTCTGTTGGGGTTTTGATGGCTCGTTTAATAATAATTCTATTCAGCATAATCTCTGCTTTTCATGGTTTTGAGGCGGCTGGAAGCGAGGCGACCGCTGTGGCGAAGAAATGGAAGGCCAAGGGGACTGTAACTGATGAATCATCTGCCATTTCAATTGAGTCGTCAGCTGATCAGTCGGTAGAACCAAAAAACCCGCGCAAAAAAAAGAAACGCAAAATCAAGAAGCCTGCGGCCGATGAGTCAAGCTCCACGACTGAGGGCGAGGCAACAACCACTGCTAGCGCATTGGAGGACTCCCGAACAAACCGGACGAAGCAAAGGCAAAATTACTCTATTCTATACACGCCGCTCTCGGATTATTTACTACAGTTCGGCGCTCAAGCTCAGTTAGTACGAAGTCCGTCCCTTCAGTTGGGCTTTATGGTGCTTACGGGGGGGGAGACTTGGGAACAAGATTACGATTTTGGTTTTGTCAAAAATAATGGAATCGGAACGGTTTTCTCGCTGCATGCCCGCTATTTTTTGGGGAATAGTTTTAATATTCTTTCTGGTATCGGCTACCGAGCTGCCACAGTAAAGGGTGATATCGAACATATTTCGTTTGGATCCTTTAAAGGTGAACTTAGGTTCCAGAGTGTGATCGTGCCGCTATTTGTCGGCAACCAATGGACTTGGCCAGGTGGATTTACGTTGGGGGTTGACTGGATTGGCGCTTGGATACCACTGTCTGGTCAAACTCAAGTTTCTATGACTGGCGGCCTTCCTGAAAAAGATCTGGAAGAACTTACAAATTGGATCTTGAAGGCTAATGATGGATTATCCAAAAAAACATCTTTGACCCTTTTCCTCACATCCATAGGCTGGGCTTTTTAGCTAACTCAATCCACTGAGATGGTGTTACGACTATTCAGCATAAGCTAACCCCCGGATGCGACTAGAGAGTTGACTGAGGGTCGACATCTATTTTTGTTCGGATCTCGTTAGGTGCTTTGTCGGAATATTTAAAAATCATTCCAGCGACCGCTCGACAGTTTTGCATGGACTCTGACAAAACCATGATGGTTCGTCTCGAACGGCCTCGGATCGTTTCGATCGGGGCAGGTGCAGGGCCTAGCACTTTCACTGAGCGGGCGAGATCAGGTTGCTGATCAAATATCTGAGAAATCATAGTTTCAAGCTCATGGCACCAACGGTCAAGTTTGATGGGGTCTGGTCCATTAAACTCGAAAAGTATCAGGCGACCATAGGGTGGATATCCCATGGCGCGCCGAAATTCTAATTCCTCCTGCGCAAATGCCGTAAAATCTTGTTTAAGTGCCGCTTGGACAACAGGGTGTTTTGCTCTGAGACTTTGTACGATGACTTTACCGGGTAGCTCACCTCGGCCTGAGCGACCTGCGGCCTGCACCAAAAGTTGGAAGGTTCGCTCACCACCACGAAAGTCTGGAAGACCTAGTAGCTGATCGATTTCTAAAAGTGCGATCAAAGTCACGTTCGGAAAATCGTGACCTTTTGCCAGGATTTGTGTTCCGACGAGAATATCGATTTCACGGTTGCGAAATTTCGCAAGAACCTCAGGTAGTACGTGCGGATCTTGAACCGTGTCAGAATCTAGGCGCGCCATTCGCGCCGTCGGTAGTGCTTTCTTTAGTTGATCCTCAGCTTTTTGGCTGCCGTATCCAACAACAGCCCATGTTTTATCGGGATGGTCCGCGAGAACTTGTTGAATAGTGGTTCTGTAGTCACAGTAGTGACAGCGTAAAGTTTTGCGTTGGCCATGAACACTTAGGCTGATGCTGCATCTTGGACACCCAAAGGCCTTTCGATCGTCGACGCACAGCAAGTAATAGGCATAACCCCTACGGTTAACGAGAACTATACTCTGCTGGCCGTTCTGGACATTTTCCTGAAGTGCTTTGATGATTTCGTCCGAAAATGGTGTGGATTCGGGCTCATCGGATCTTCCTTGCAGAAATGACACAGCCTTAAAAGCTGGTTTTGCCCCGACAGTTTCCACGTCAGGTAAGGGTTTACTGCTGGCGCGCTCGGGCATTTCAATCAAATGGTATTTACCGCTCAGTGCATTCTGCCAACTCTCCATGCTCGGCGTCGCAGAGCCAAGAACGATCGTGGCATTTTCCATGCCGGCTCTGACAACAGCTACATCGCGAGCATTGTACAAAAGGCCGCTGCCTTGCTTGTAACTTCCGTCATGTTCTTCATCGACGATGATGAGCTTTAAGTTTACAAAAGGACCAAAAACGGCTGAGCGCGGTCCAATCAGTACCGAAGCTTCACCGCGTCTAATGCGCTCGAGCTCAAGCCAGCGCTCATTATCATCCATGGCGGAGTGAACGACGGCGACTTTTCCAGGAAACCTCTCCTCAAAAATCCGGGTCATCTGCGGAGTTAACGAAATCTCTGGGACTAGTACAAGCGCCTGTGCTTGCAGGCCATTGGGGGGGCATGGTTGCTCAAGAACGCTTTTTATTGCGGACAGGAAAACCTCGGTCTTACCAGAACCGGTGACGCCAAAAATTAAAAATGGCTTTCGCAAGGCTTGATTTTTCTGCAACAAGCCATCAGTTATTATTTTTGACACGGCGAGTTGTTGGTGATGGTTCAGCTCGCGGAATAGATCACTCTGTATTGATGGAATACTCTCAGATTTTTGTGTTTGGGATAAATGCTCACGCGGTCGGATAGACTTTTCACGGTAAAGTTCAATCCATTTTTTTTTGCTCCAGGATTTCACTAAATCGTCAATTTGCGACGCAGAAAGGCCGCGCTCGATAAGTTTTTTTTTAAGTGTTGCGTGAGTGATTGTTTTTTTTCGTGCGAATAGGGAGCCTGGTCGAAGGTCATCATCATCTGGGGCGCGTGATCCTGCGTCCGTAATCTCAAATGTGAGTTTGGTGGACTTCTTGGCGCTGGCCGGGAGCATGGTACGAAGAACCTCGCCCAAGGGGTGCATATAATACGTCGCAAGCCACTGCGCTAATCTGAGGAGTGTCTGAGAGTAAACAGGTTCCTGGTCCAGGACCTGTGCTATAGGTTTTAGCTTGAATGAGCGTTCGTCTTTTGGCCTTTGAAGAGAAGGCGGATTTGCTCCGTCAACGATCACTCCGAGTGTCTTTGGGCTGGCTCCAAATGGAACAAGGACCCTCACGCCCGGTGCAAGAGGCTCCGAGTGGCTGTACGTGAAGATTTTGTGGAGTGGAGTGGCCACGGCCACCTGGAGCTCGACCGTCATAAAATCCTGTAATTACTGTGAATTAAAGCTTATGTCCGCGTTCATCTCGGGTTTTGAACTGCTTATGGGCTGAACAAGGGTCAGAATGACCTGTAAAAGCCCTATTTTCAAGGGTTTTATACCTTTACAAGCAAGTCTCCTCTGGGGTAAGGTGCCGGTTCTGAAAATGGTCCCCATGGTGGTGGCACCAGCAATTTAACAAGGTTTTTTTCCGGAGGTAACCAATGGAAAACGTGGAACGCCCACGACGCAAGCGCCGTTTTGCTTCTCGCAAAAAGCGTACGCTCGACCCCAACCTGGTCATCGATTACAAGTATCCTGATGTATTGAAAAGATTTGTTACGGAACGCGGTAAGATTATTCCTCGCCGAATTTCCGGTGCTACAGCTAAACAGCAGCGTCAGATTGCGCTTGCCGTCAAGCAAGCACGATTCCTTGGCCTACTCCATTACTCCGTATCCCATGCCCCAGAGCGTGGTTTTACTGGTGAGATGGCGGCAGCGACAGTTATGCTCGCGGGTAGGGATTTTGGCGGTCGTGGTCGTTTTGATCGCGGCGAGGGCCGAGGTGGAGACAGAGGTGAAGGTCGCTTTGCTGAACGCACTGAAAGTGCCGAAAGCAAGGGCGCTGGTGAGGAGGAATAAGTCATGGCTAAACGTTGTGAACTTACAGGTAAAGGCGTTTTGGTTGGGCACCGCGTGTCTCACTCAAACATTAAGACCAACCACCGCTTTCTTCCAAATTTGCAGACAAAGCGTTTCTGGTCCGACGACCTTAAGAAGTTTGTGTCATTGAAAGTCAGCGCTTCGGCAATTCGCACGATTGACAAGCTTGGCCTCGACGCATACTGCCGCCGTGAAGGCCTGAAACTTACATAAACCAAGGAGATAAATTATCATGGGACGTGGAGATAGCCGCAGAAGCCCTAAGGTCCGTCAACGCAATGCTTGGCGCAAGGCTAAAGCTCGCCTTCGTGCCAAGATTGCTGGTACTGGCGTTGTGAAGAAAGTCGCAGCACCGAAGGTTGCAAAGCCAGCTGGCGCGACGGTTACCAAGAAAAAGACAACCAAAGCAGAGTAATCTGCCGCGGTAGCCAAGAAATACTTGGAAACGAAAAGAGGCATCCCTTCGGGGGTGCCTTTTTTTCAACCATGTTGTCAGACCTCGCATTGACAATGGCTAGCGTCTATTGCTACCGTTTCCAAGGAGGACCTCAGAGATTGCAGATTAGTCAACCCAGTTTTGTATTCGTTGGGGCGGCCTTTTTTTTAGGCGGCCTGCCTGCGGCCTTTGCCTCACAATCAGCCTGTAACTTGCCAATCTATAGACTCTGCATCGAGAGTCCAACCTTGGATCTCTCACAGGAGTGCAAGAGTAATGGCGGTGATCTGGGTTATGCCTGTTCAGTGGAGCAACGAATTGGGTCTTGCGCAAAAAAACAAGGCGAGCACGCCGTCTACCTTAGGTACTACCAAGGCGTAACTTTTGATCCCGTCAATAATTGCAAAGAGAACGGCGGCGTTTACACGCCAGGCTAAGAATTCAAAATTATCTTAGCGGCGTCGTTCCAAGAGATTAAGGCGCCAAGTTCCGTCCGTTTTTGTGCAAAGGCCGGTGGCCACATCAAGCCCTACGGTACCTCGATACATCTCTAGCAACGAATCTCGTCCGGCGGTACACGCATCGTAGTTTGCAAATGTTTCAACGGAAAGTTTTGGCTTAAACCAAGATCCAAGATCAACGATTCCGACAACTTCGAAAGATCGAACATACTGATTGTCGGCGCAAAAGACAGTGTGGGGAAGAGAATCAGGGACTTGGGCTGATACCAAAGACAACTCGGCTTGACACTGTGACCGGCTGTCTAATGTAGATGCAATAACCTGAATTTCAATGTTCAGGGGCTTGCTGTTGTAATAAAGCATTGAAAATTGGCGCATGCCTTTCGCATCATTGCGGAAATGTACGAGTCGTACGTCTGTGCCGGCCTTTCTAAAGTTTGCGCCGATCATCTCTTCGGCAGTCGTTTCAGTCATTCCATCAACGCTGCCGAGCATGAAAGCTTCAGCCCAAAATGGCTTGATAGCAGGGTTGCCAAACGCGTCAATTCTAAGGGCCCAGGTTTTTACGCCATAGTAGGTCTCATTAATCGCACAAAACGAAGTCCAAGGTTCCAATCCGGTTACTGATTTGAAGTAGTCGACTTCTGAAACAAGGCGTTCTTTACAGCTGG
>JBIJBX010000259.1:0-3514 GCA_044344995.1 Oligoflexales bacterium
GATACTTCGTGATCGTTTATGAGAACGTCGCCTTTTTCTCGACCAAGAATTGTCGCATCACGGCGCAGCTTAATGGCTTCACCTGCGCCATAGCCCGATACGGTGTACAGGACGGCCCGTACTTCACCTTTTTTTTGGGCTGGATTTGAGGACATACTTCCACGGCCTATGAGACAAAAGTTGTTAAAAATCCGATATTTCAGCTGAGAGACTATCGGGAAAATAATGGGTTTCATTAGGCGCCAACTGTTTTGGCTTGCAGGTGACGGTGTAAATAACCAATATGACTCATTGAGGAAAATAGGAGTTTTTTAAAATGTCTGCAGAGCCTTCCAGTACAACCGTTGATTTTCGGGGACTCATTTTGGGATTTTCAGGTGCAGCCTTGCACTACCTCGGAGAGTCAGCACTTGAGGGCGAAAAACCAGTGCAAAACATGGCCCTTGCTCATCAAAATATTGAAATTTTGGCCCTCCTTGCCGAAAAAACTAAAGGAAACCTCTCAGACGAGGAGGAAAGCCTCCTTCGTCAGCTGCTGATTGATTTAAGAATGCGATTTATTGAGAAAAGTCGTGCCAGTAAATAAATAGCCAATAAAATTAATGATATATCACGCCAGTATGGATTTCCTCTACATCGGCCCATAAATCCTCCGATATCCCGGGTGGGGTTTCCTGTTGAATCCCCTTGTGGGAATAAACTTGATGGATTTGAGTCGATATAATTTTCAGTGCCAGAAGGCCTTTCATCAGGGGCTTCAATTAGCACGTAGCTATGGTCATCAATCCCTAGAGGTTGAGCACGTCGCTTTTGCCTTGTTGCGCGATGAACCGTCTCTAGTTGGTCATCATGCAGAATATTTTCTCACAGCAATGCAGACTCACCTGCGACGCCAATCGCGCGTCTTTGGTACGGAGCGGGTTGGATTTGGGCTACGACTCGATGCTGCTTTGGACGAGGTCGAGCGTCAGTTTGATGGACGTCTTGTTGACCAGCATGGGCTGTGGTCCGCGTTAAGCAAACAGTCGACAACAATTAAACTTGCAGTCGAAAAAATCTCTGCTGAATCGGTGGCTAATAGCCACGAAAAACCAGTCGACTTCAAAATAAAACCAATCGACTCGAAGCAAGTGGGCTCCAAAAACGGCGAAGTCAATAAAACCAATCCCAAGGAAAACCAAAAAACTGCGGAGAAGCCTGAGGCAAAGAAAGTCGATGATGTATTGGTTAAATTCACAGTAGATCTTTCCGCCAAAGCTGAGCGTGGCGAGCTTGATCCAGTCATTGGACGAGATGGTGAAGTGCGCCGTGTGCTTGAGATTCTTGGACGCAAAAAGAAGAACAACCCCATTTTGGTCGGAGAGCCCGGTGTTGGTAAAAGTGCGGTCGTTGAGGCGCTTGCTTTGCGTATTGCCGCTGGACAGGTACCTGAGACTGTCAAGGGTAAAAGAATTTTGTCCCTTGACTTCGGCAGTCTTTTAGCCGGCGCCAAGTTCCGTGGGGAATTTGAGGATCGCTTAAAAAATCTTTTGCGCGCCATGGAAAACCACAAAGGCCAAATCATTTTGTTTATCGATGAGCTTCATATGATTGTTGGCGCTGGTAATCCGGAGGGGGGCGCAGATGCGGCGAACCTCTTGAAACCCGCTTTGGCTCGGGGTGAAATTCATTGCATTGGCGCGACGACATTTGATGAATACCGCAAGCATATCGAAAAAGACTCCGCATTAGAGCGCAGATTTCAGCCAGTCACGGTTGATGAGCCTGGTCGTAATGCAACGGTAGCCATTTTGCGAGGGGTTAAATCAAACTACGAAGTTCATCATGGTGTTCAAGTCGACGATGACGCCGTTGTTGCGGCTGTTGATCTCTCTATCCGTTATCTTCCCGCGCGCACTTTGCCTGACAAGGCGATAGATCTTCTTGATGAGGCCTGCAGTCGCCTGAAACTAGAGATCGCGAGTATGCCGTCTGAGTTAGATAGTTTGCGTGGCCAAATAGAGTCACTCGAGATTGAGCGCAAGGCCATTAATCCAGGCGGTAAGTCAAAGGCGATCATCGCGGGCATCGACCTGAAGCTTGGAAAAGCTCGCGATGAATTTGATCAGATGAATTCAATTTGGCGTCAGCATCGCGCTCTTTTAGATCGTTCGACGGCTATTGAGAGCAAACGTCAGGAACTGGCTAAGTTATTCGAACAATCCAAGGCAAATGGTGATTACGATTTTGCGGCGAAAGTTCAGTACAGCGAGTTGCCGAGGTTTGAGGCTGAACTGAAGCAGATTCAAAAAGAACTCGAGGGATTGCAGAAGCAGCATCATTTTTTGCGGCAAATTGTGGGTCGAAGAGAAGTGGCGGAAGTGATCAGTGTCTGGAGTGGTGTCCCCGTCAGTAAAATGTTGGAGTCTGACGCTGCAAGGCTTATGAGCATGGAAGCTAGGATTTCATCGCGTGTTTTTGGCCAAGAACAAGCGGTTCGCAGTGTCAGCCGAGCTGTTCGCAGGGCGCGTGCTGGCGTGAATGAACCAGGAAGGCCTCTGGGTGTTTTCATGTTTATTGGCCCCACTGGGGTCGGCAAGACAGAAACCGCTAGAGCCCTCGCGGCTGAACTCTTTGAAGATGATTCAAAAATTATCCGTATCGATATGTCCGAATATATGCAGGAGCATAACGTATCGCGGCTGATTGGCGCGCCTCCGGGCTATGTGGGACACGGTGAAGGTGGTGAACTGACTGAGGCCGTAAGACGTAAGCCATACTCGGTAATTTTGTTTGATGAGATCGAGAAGGCCCATCCGAGAGTCCTGGATGTTCTGCTGCAAACCTTTGATGCTGGACGCATGACAGATGGTCACGGGCGAGTCGTTGATTTTTCAAATACACTGATTGTTTTGACCTCTAATCTCAAACCAGAAGTTGATAAATTTAAGGATGCAGAGGGTCAGGAAACGGCCCTGCGGCATGCCCTGGCGGAAATTTTACGCCCCGAGTTTGTCAATCGCCTCGACGAGGTGGTCGAGTTCAGAAGTTTGGGGGTCGACCACTACAGTCGGCTCGTCGATAAGCAGCTGGCCGGGCTAAATTCCCGGTTAGAGGATCGTGCTGTAAGGATTTATGTTGGTCGCAAGTTGAGAGACCGTCTGGTTGACGTTGCCAGAGACGGTCGATTTGGCGGGCGTGCGCTTAAGCGCGCATTCGAATCCCTCGTAGTCGACGCGGTTAGCGAAAAAATTATACAGGAGCCCGATAAGTTTACGGGAGCCTGGAGCCTGGATTGCGATGATTTTGGCCGAATTTCATGGCGCCCGGGATCGGGCGAAACGCCACTGCTTCCGGCTGCCAAAGGCCTTTAAAAACCGGCGGGTATTCACTTGACACCCGTGACCCTAATGGCTAATTTCGGAGACCACTGTGTCAATCCGTGCATGTGACTTGTTGGGGCGTCGTCAAGTGGTAAGACTCTGGATTTTGATTCCAGCATTCGTAGGTTCGAATCCTACCGCCCCAGCCACCT
>JBIJBX010000258.1:0-3514 GCA_044344995.1 Oligoflexales bacterium
AACTCCTTTAATAGAAGGAGCTAGAGCCACAAACCTACCAGGTCAATGGAGTCTTAATGATGTTAAAGCAAGAGAGTTTTTCTCCAGTACGTCAGCATTTGGTAGGTTTATTGATAATCTCCCTGGCAACAATTAGCTGTGGTCTGGTGGCACCAAATGATTCCAAAAATAGCCAAAATAGGAGCGCGTCCTCAGTGATGGCGATAGCTGAGCAGATTACTCCTATCACTGCAAAGCCCGGCGATGTCCTTGAAGTCAAGGGTAAAAACTTTTCAGCAGTTAGCGGTATAAAGGTGAGATTCACATTGAGCGACGCGTCACTAAGAGATGTGGATCTTTCCGTGGCCACCCCAACGTCGGCTTCATTTGTGATGCCAGATGGTGTTGGTCTTGGTTTAAAGCATGTATTGATTCTGCAAGGTGACGTTTTAGTGGGGACTTTGAGGTTAGTGGCTAATACAGCGGACAATAGTCTTCCGATACTTATTGATGACTCAGGAGAGGTATGTATCACAAAGGATTACATCGATCGAAATGGGGATAAGAAAACTGGAACTAAAAACTGCTCCGCTGGCCTGGCTGCTTGTAGTCAAGATGGGCAGAGGAACTGCGTTGTTGCTGGTAATTACGCAGCAGCTAACACGACTGACATCGCTTCGAAAATTCCTACGGGCCAGACAATTGCGGGTGTACCAGGTAGCATCGAAAACTGCACAGCTGGCGGCAGCAATTGTTTTCTACCGCGTTACGCGCAAAACATGCAGGTATTGAAAGCTATCGACTTTCAAAACAATGTCCAGAGACTTGATCCCTGGGATGTGAGAGTCGGAGTGACTGTGAATGGGGTTCCAAACTACGGGAAACTCAAAGTCCACTGCCGTAACCGAGTTCTTTCAGGTGTCTACAACTACGATGGATACGTCACGAATATTGGCTCATCTGGCGTGATCTCAGGTGGGCTCATCGACATCTGGGACACAATTGATGATGGCTATACAGCCCCACCAGGGCTGTCTCCAAGCATTGTGCCAGGCTGGGGGGATGCTGACTGCCGGGGAGTGGAGAAAACTGCAGGGGATGATAACGTCTGGAAAGATGTAACCACTACATCTGAAGGAGTGGCGTCGACGTGTGATGCAGACGCTGATAGATGCACAATGCAAGACAAGATCACTCGTCTTTGGTGGAGTAAATCACAGGGCAATAAATCCGGAAACAGAGCTTGGGGTTTGTGCAGTAGTCTTAATCATAACGGCCAAGCGGGCTGGAGACTGCCGACACAAAAAGAACTGATGGAAGCTTATACCCACGGCATTAAATCCGCCAGTCACATTAACTGGATCGCGGAAGCTGATATGAATAGAGCTTACTTCTCCGGTTCATATTACACGGCGGTCACACAAAGTGATATCAGTGCCTGGCAGGTGAACCTAGCCAATGGCTCCACTTTTTGGAATTGGGATTACCCACATTGGACTTTCCGCGAAGTTGTCTGTGTGCGTTGAGCTTAAAGCCTCCTACGCACATTGTATGATTTTCGCCCTGTCACGGCGGAGGCCGCGGGTTCGAGTCCCGTCCATCCCGCCATTTTTCCAAAAAACTAGAAATATTCGCTGAGTGAGAGATGGGTCCCTGCCGTCACCATGACCAAAGCATTGGCTTCATGCTGGATCCCTGTGGATCTTCCTAAAGATCTGCAATGGTAATTGTAAAGATCAGCAGACCTTTATGATTTATCTCACAAGGATCAAGGCACTCTATAATCTAGTACCGAGTAAAACTGGCCACTCGTGCTGCAAATTGCTCGACCATTGACCACGCTACATGAATGAGCGCTCGGAACTAGGCTGAACACCTTCGCGTCACCGGCTGGTAAAGTAAAGGTAATGTCACCAGCGCCAGAGAATATCCATTGATTACTGACAAGGTCCCAGGCGCCGATAGTGGGCGATACATTATAGTTTAGACCCGAGTAGGTTCGAATGTTTGACCTCTTGAGGGTAACAGTTTTTTGAGAGGTTGTTGGATTGTAGACAAGGTAACTTGGGTACGCCTTTTCAGCTGGAAGATCAGTAATATTCAAATCCCAGAATACGATGGGGTTACCGGTAGACGTGTCATGACTATCGCGAATCATAATAGACGCAAACATACCTGACAAAGCTCCACTGTAGGCACTCAAATCCGTGTGGGCCCAGCCATGTTGGACCGCATCTCCTTTTAGGTTTATTGACGTACTACTTCCAGTCACTTTTTTTCTGAAGCCCTCGTATGGGATGGACATGTACCTACTATCCAAACGCGTACTCAAGGCTTGAAAAGTCGTCGGATCTTCGAGTTCGTCAAGAACATACTGTGAGAAGAAATATTTAGAATTGCTTGCAACATGCAGAAGGTACTTCCCCAACATCTTTGCATAATTCGGGTAATACTTGGCAATAGGTGCTAGAGTAGCAGCTTGCGAAACTGTATTCATATAAAAAGCATAGCCGTCATAAGCGCCGGGATGTGCTTTTGCGCCCCACAGGCCATAGGTGGGATAACTGCCCCACATTTCGTTTAGGACGCCAACATCGGGACGGGCATTTGTTGATGCGTTTGGCCAAGTCGTCGAGTCTGAAGGATCAATTTGTTTATCACTTCTTACGAAAGCCCAACGCAGTAATTTTTTAATATCATAGTCTGTCCCATACTGCTGGTTCATCCTGGCGGCCCCTAGAATTCCGTGGTTGTACACCAGCTCATAGACGGGATTTCGGTCGTATTCCAGTAAGAAATTCATTGCCGATGTAGCCATTTCTAGGTGTCTTGGGTCTTTCCAGCGCTCATATGCTGCTAAACCGATATAGATAAAAGCTCCTGCAGCACTTGGTTCGTATGCATTAGGGTGATCAAAACAAAACCACGGTGCAGGATCTGTCGGATCATTTTGGGGTTTAGCGCAATGGACAGGATAAATGGGGTGGAAATCAATTGGGCAAAATAACTTTTCACGAGGCAGACTCTGTGCCGAGTTTGGGCGAGCATCCGCACAGTGCGGATCATATGCTCGCAGCTTTCCGTCAACAATTTTTATAGCTGTGTAATCAAAGGACGGCACACTAGTCGGTGTCTGCTTCAAAAAGCTAGTCATTTCATAAAGGGTATCAGCCATTCTGCGACACAGCTGGTCAAAAGATTCCTCTGGGGATTGCCCGGCAATTGTCGCGGGCTCTATTTCGCTGGACTCAAAAAGTTCAAGAAGTTGCATGGCATACACGTTAGGTCCTAAATCGTACCAAAAGCTACCGCCATTGCCGCCGCCTTTATGAGGGCTATTTCCAAACCAACCAGCATTTGGCTTGCCTTCTAAGGTAAGAGGGTGAAAATAGCGTTTCATCATCCTCACATATGACGCTACCTCGGAGCGCCTGGGAGTTTCCGCGGAGGTTTTAGAAATAAGAGCTGATGAGATAATTCCCGGGAACACAGTGAGTGATTCAGTTATGTGAGGGGAGTTCTGAGCGCGCCTATC
>JBIJBX010000260.1:0-3499 GCA_044344995.1 Oligoflexales bacterium
ATCTCGTTCAACTTGGCATGTGGCAATACGGTTTTCAGTTGGGCACTCATCCATGACCGCACCGCCATCTCTGTCGCAGTCCGCGTTACCGTCGGCAGCGTAACCCTCAATGCAAAATTGATATTGCTCGTACATACAAGCCTGACCTTGCTCTTCGTCAGATGCCTTTAATTCAACAGAGGAAAATAAAACTCCTGAAACCAGGAAAAACATGACGAGATTTTTCATAAGATCTCCTAGAGATTGCCCCCTAAGACAGTAAGCCCTTGGGATGGGAATTTTTATTTTCGCCTAAAAGCAATCGCCACTATATCACAAACAGTCTCAGAGGAACTAGCCAGCATCAGTCGAGCCTGCGTCGTAACAGCGCCGTAATCTTGCACCAGCAAGTCTCTTGGGCCCACGAGTAACTCCCTTCCGTCAGGGCCATGGGCGCAAAGCTCTCCTGATACGACAAATATAATCCACCCTGAATCTTGCAAGAGCGGAATAAACTCTGGTTTTTTAAGAGAGCGAACGATCGTCGAAGCAAAAAACTGGTCTTTCCTGCAAAAGACGTTTAGATCGTCACTGGGAGAACTAACTACACAGTTCGTTGCGACGCCCCCATCGAAATGACAAGACTGCAGGGCACTCAATGAATAACTCTCTTGCCCGCTGACGTTGATATTTATAACGCCAGGCCCAAGATTGACGAGGGTTCGCTCGTATCCAGAAAAATCACTGAAGGGACCAGAGTGTTCAACTTTTGCGGTAGATACGCGAAAAGCCATCTCCGAGCCATGATCGATGCGGTAAAGCTCAGTGGTGATGCCTTTGCCGTTTTTCCAAGGCATCACTTTAAAATCTTTGTCAGTTAATTTACGCAGCAAAAGCCACCCTGCGGGTGAAACATGGTGGCGAAGGGGGGAGTCGAACCCCCGACCTGTGGGTTATGAATCCACCGCTCTAACCATCTGAGCTACCTCGCCGTCGGGAAGGGTAAGTAATTAGAATAATCTCGGGGGGTTGTCAACGAGTCAAATAACGGCCTAAAATTAACTGGTTAGCAATTTTTAATCACCGCCAATAACCAAACCCCAAAAAAAGCGAGACCCTAGTGAGTCAAGTTAAGTCAGAACCAGAACTACAACCAGGCCTCGGCTTTAAAGACGCCGTTTCCCTGGTTGTCGGCACCATCATCGGCACTGGCATCTTCATCAAAGCCGCTATCATGGCCCAGCAGGCAGGAAGCGTGACGGCAGTGATTTTAGCGTGGCTTGTGGCGGCTGCTCTGTCGCTTCTGGGTGCGCTTTGTTATGCAGAGCTTGGATCTCGCCTCCCCCGTTCAGGCGGAGAATATGTTTTCATTCGCGAGGGATGCTCGCCGGCGGTGGCTTTTCTTTATGGATGGACGAGGTTTTGGATTGGCTCACCGTCAGCCATTTCTGCTTATGCAGTGGGAGCTGCCACATTTGCCGGCGGGTTTTTGAATGTTGCTCTTCTCGGCGGCAGGTCTACGGTTGCGGTGACACTGGTGGTCATCTTCACGGCCCTAAACTGCTTCAAAGTAGCGTTTGGTGGTAAGGTTCAAGTTTTTCTCACCGCCTTGAAAATTGGCCTCATAGTTTTAATCGCATTTGGTGTTTTTATGCTGTCGCCTGCCGGTAGCTGGAGCCACTTCTCGGCTGGGCCTCAGTTTGACTGGCAGACACTTGTGACGCCATCATTTGGTGCAGCGGTGCTTGCGGCACTTTGGGCTTTTGACGGCTGGAATAATATGCCCATGGCAGCCGCTGAAATCAAAGACGGCCAAAGAAATGTTCCCAAGGCATTGATTACGGGCCTTGCGATTGTCACCGTCATGTATATTTTCGCGAATTTTGCCTGGTTTTACGGCGTTCACTTTGATGACATTACATCAAGCTACAGCACGAAATTTCCAAACGCCATGCCAGTTGCCACCAAAGCTGTCATGCCATTTCTGGGCACCATTGGCGTTGCATTCATCTCATTTGCCTTCGTGATGTCGGCTATTGGCGCCATGAATGGGTCGATTCTGACAAGTGCTCGGGTCCCCTGGGCCATGGCAAAAGACGGAGTCTTTCCAAGGTGGCTTGCAGCTGTCAATTCATCCACACATGTTCCCGTTCGAGCCTTAGTAATTCAAGGCATCACTGCAGTGGCTCTGGCCGCAAGTGGTACCTTTGATCAACTGACTGACTACGTGGTCTTCTCATCTTGGATTTGGTATGCGGTCGCAGCCTTTGGCATATTCAAACTGCGAAGAATTGACGGCGGATTTCAAGGCTACAAAATCAAGCTTTTCCCACTCGTTCCAATGCTTTTTATTCTGAGCTCTCTTTGGCTTATGACGCAGGCTATTATATCGAATCCAACGGCGTGTTTAATTGGCGCAGGAATTATTCTATCTGGCCTGCCGGTTTATTATTTGCAGTCACAAAGAAAATAAAATCCCAGGATGACTAGCCGAAATGCATTAGGCGTGGTGATTTGATTCATCACCACAACATCGGAGTAGCAAGTTCAGGGCGGACATCCCGTTCGTGAATTGACGCCAACTGGGCAATCAATACTCAATCAGTCGGGTGTCCCCATGGCGAAAATCCCTTACTTGAAACATCCCACGCATCGGGTATGCTTATGCAGGGCATTTTTTCCTTTTTGCGGCGAGGTCTACGACGATGGCAACGATCAATTTCCGTTACCTCGCCCAGTTGTTTGACAGTTTCGTTACTGTTGGAAATGTCCGAAGATTTGAAATATTGGTCATACGGCTTGCCGTGCTGTTTTTCCTTGTGCATCTCGCCGCGCTGTTTCTTTTCAATCATGTTCCGGCTCTTGATCGTGGACACTCTTTCAATTACCTGAAAGCAATATACACCCCGTTCAGTTTTATCCTCGTTTATGAAGTCTTTCTGCTCGTTGTCATCCTTCCTGAATCTATGACGGAGTTCATCGGTAAGCAGTTTCAAATCATCACGCTGATTACCTTGCGAAGTTTTTTTCACGACATTTCAAGTGTGCAGTTACAGCCGCCGATTCACCTCGAAAATCCCGAGCTGATAATCCTCGGATATGACCTGATTGCCTCTTTGCTGATGTTTAGTTTAACGATCATCTTTCAACGTTTACACTCGCGTCATCGACTACATGACCACAGCGAAGCCCTTGATCGTTACATTAACCTGAAGAAGTCCATATCCATGAGTCTTATCGTCGTTCTGTTCGTGACGTGTATCTATAATCTTGGGCTTTGGACGTCGGATGCGTTTCAAGCCCTCATCAACACCACGGATTTCCCCGACCCGAATGCCTTCTTCTACCTCGATTTCTTTAATGTGATGATATATGCCGATGTTTTATTACTCATCGTCTCGTTTCTGTATGACTCGTCGTTTTATTCTGTTTTCCGCAATGCAAGCTTCATGATTTCTACAATCCTGATCCGGATGTCACTCAACATGGAGCGTCCGACCAATCATCTTACCGCGATTGT
>JBIJBX010000261.1:0-3494 GCA_044344995.1 Oligoflexales bacterium
ACTGTTACTTTGTAGCAGCTGGTATCCCGCCGTGTCCGGCGTATTAGTGGTGTCAATGTTGTAGACCCCTGTCGAGTCTTGTGTGAAACATTGACGTGCCACATAAGCCGTCATTTGATCCCTGGTCCAGTTCCGTCCAATTGTATTGTCTGTTACGGCTGGAACGTACATATTTTGGGTTTGTCCCCCTCGGCTTCCTTCATAGAAAGAGCCATCGGCGTCAGTGCCAAGGGTACAGCTATTATTGTTGCACGCAAACGGGTGGTAACTGCCGTCAGGCTTGATCGCCAGAGACTCTTTGATGGATTTTCGGATACTTCCGCCCGAGAAAGCACCTGATGACGAGCAGCCGGCCATTAATCCTGTGGTTGAATTTGCGGTGACGTTCGCAACAAACCCGCGAGGTTTTTCTGTGTAACCTGCTCCTGGGTTGACCCAGTAGCTAAAATTACCGTCGTTGTTATCTGGATTCATATCAAAGCCAATCATCATGATGCCAGAAACTGCGTCATTTTGATTATTGAAGGGGGTGCCGTTGGATCGAACGTAGGCGCCACTGCTGTTGGTGCTCACGTTTAAGTTCAATATCCCGTCAACCACTGCATTGGCAGAGATGTCGGTGTTGACCGCCGCTGTCAGTAGCTTGTACTTCACGCGACCGTTAGAGCGCTCATAGTTGATGGTTAAGATGCGCTCTTTAGTTGCACTCTGATCAAAATCCTTGGTGCGACGGATGACGATGGTGCCGGTGTATGCATTTTCATCCGATGCTGAGGGATTGTGGGTCAAAGTGATTTTCTCCACGGGATCACTGTCGGTAGGTGGTGAATTGGGGGCTGTGGGCATCTTCATGGCGATCTCAGTGACATATTTACCAGATGATAAAGTCATCGAAGCCGCACTGACTGGCATTCTTGCTGGATCTTTCCCAGCAGCCGTTGCGGCGGCATCCATGATCGCTTTAAAGTCAACAGACTCTCCCTCGGAGCCAGGAGCTCCAGCAGCTCCAGATTTACGCGCCTGGCAAATCATCATTTGAACCATACCTAGGGTCCGGTCAACCATGCCAGTGATTTGCTTGATTTTGCCGCGCGCAAAACTGACCATACAAGCTTCACTGCTACCAACCTTTTTTGATTTACCATCTTTAGTGCCGTTGACGTCGCTTCCGCCTTGAGTGAGGTAAATCATCTCGGAGTCAAATTCGTAGCACTTATCTTCGCCCATTTGCGGGCCAGCTTTGCCAAGTGCGGCGGGAAAACAGTCAGCTTCGCCGCGAATACGCTTAGCAGCTTCTTCGTTTTTTGCCTTAACGCTTTGCTCCAGATCATCGGTTAGGGCAAGGCTGGTGGAATTTGTTTGGGGGTAAATGGCAATATTGAGGCCGAGCGGATAGGCGGCCGCGAGTTGAGAGTCGCCAGAGCTATCCGATGACTTTTTCTTTTTGCCGCAGCCGTGGACCAATGCCGTCGCCATCAAGCCCACCAATATAATTTTCCCGCCGTGTTTTCGAAGCAATATCATCTTTCACCTCCTTGTGATCGAATGCCAAAAATTTTTGGGGCGTAAGTCGACATTTTACGGCATGAGCGAAAAATAGGGAAAGTGAATTCGCATGCATCTATTTTTACCAAATGACTCAAGTAAAAGTGCTTGGTCCCAACGAATTTGATACAATTCCTAATGAAATTATTTAAGCCAGAGGATCCATGGAGCGAATTGCGATTTATTACCGTGTTTCCACTGACAAGCAGGATCTGGAGAGCCAGAAAGTGGCTATTGATCGCTGGCTAGGGGATCTTCCAAAAAAACCAAAAAGCATCCACGTGATCCAAGACGAGGGAATGTCAGGCAAACACGAGAACAGACCTGGTTACAAGGAACTCCTCGGTCTTGCCATCAACCGAAAGATCGACACTATTGTCGTTTATCGCCTAGATCGACTAAGTCGTAATGCGACTGTGGCCATCAAAACATTGTTGGAACTAGACGAATATGGTGTTGGCTTTATTTCTGTGAGCCAGCCCGTGTTGAACCTTGGCCATGCCAACCCTTTTCGTCGAACCATGCTGGCTGCGTTTGCCGAGATTGCCGAAATCGAGCGCGAGACCATTGTGGCAAGGGTTAGGAGTGGACTTGATGCAGCTAGACGCCGCGGTGTCGTGCTGGGTGCCCCAGTCAAGGTCAATGATGAGGCTGTCAGCAAGGCCCGAGCCTTGCGAGCGCAGGGTCTTAGTTACAAGGATATTGCTGCCGAACTTGGAATTTCAGTTGGTTCAGTCCATAAGGCATTGAAGGCTGCTGACGTGGCTTCCTAGCCCATTCTAGGCCTGTAAATCCAGCTTCTTAGAACAAATTCATTGTAATTTTTGGCGAAATGGCAGATATAGAGCCCTGCCTATAAAATTATCATTTATTATGGACTTTTGCATTTGGCAGGAGGCTAACTTTGACTGTTAATTCTTTTATCACGAATTTAGTTCTCGCTCTTTCGATCGGCCTCGCGGGTCAGTTAATGGCTCGCCCAGTGATTGTGTTCAGCGGCGGGTTTGGTTCCTGTGCAATGATGGGATCAACCAGTGAAATCAAATCATCCCAAGAGATGGACCAACTCGTCGAGCGCTTGCGCGTGGAGGCTGGTCAGCGGCCTGTCGAAGTTAGAGCTTGTTACGCCCTTGGCAGTGAGTCCACCATCTATGTGACTTCTGAAGAACTCGATATTGTTGACGTCGGTATGAGCCGAGATGAATTCCATCAAGTGGTTCGCTCTGCGGCCAATTTAGCTGGATCAGACGCTCCCGTCTATTTATGGGGTCAATCCCACGGCGGTTGGACTGTTATGAATATTGTCGCGAACGTCTCTGGACTCAATTACCGCGTTTTGACGACCGTTGATCCAATCAGCGTGGCGGAGTGTGGACCGGTCGTTTTCTCCGGTGGTGTTTTGACGGGTGAGGCTGAGGGTTGCCAACGCGCACCCAAAGATTTGGAAGACCTTTATCCGACCATTGCCGACCGAGTAGCCCATTGGGTCAACTGGTATCAGGTTGAATTTACCCTGCTGCATTCTTCAGAGATTTTACAAGCAGATCAAAACATCCAAAGAAATTTTGATGCGCCTTGGTGGACTCCTATGGGGTCCCATTCCATGACTGAACGTGACCCCATCATGTGGGCTAAGACCGTTGACGTGACCTCGCGCGATGTGCGCAAGGCCTCCGCTGCTCACTGAAAGCGGCAGCCGGTCGCCGGGTCAAATTGCCACTCCATCCTGAGTACGGCTTGTACTTCCAGTTCGTCTGGGATGATTGGCGTTGATGTGCTGTAAGCAGGCGCACGCTCACCGGCAAGCTTATAGATGTAGCTGTATTCCGATGGATTAACCCGCACAAGTCTTAGGTTTTGAAAGCTGCACCTTGTCTCCAAGGCTGCCAGCTGAGCCTTTGCGTCGTCAAAAGCCAACATTTGAGCCGTCTCACGCATTTTTTTCGCAG
>JBIJBX010000262.1:0-3484 GCA_044344995.1 Oligoflexales bacterium
TCACGCTGGGCCTCATTAAGCTTGGCGTACTCTTTCTCCGTGAGCACTCGCCCGTCAATCACGGGAATTGTCTCGATGCCTAGCCGCGTGGACTTTACCGCAAAATCAAGTTGTTTTGCCCGTTTCTCAAGATCACTGAATAATTTCGCCTTACGGTCGTTACTTGCTGAAAGGTACGCATTGACAGCATTTTCATAGTCTTCGCTCTGCAACGCCATAGGAATTTCGGCCCGTAGAATCTTGACGAGAGCTTCCATCTCTTTCTTAAATTTTTTACCTTCGCCAGCCTCCATCTCGATGGCTTTTGGCACTTCTGAATGTTGAAAGTTATAAACATAGACCCAATCATTTGGAACCGCGGCGTCCTTAGACCAGCGTTCAAGAAAAGTCCTTATGACGCTAGTCTTGCCTGTGCCTTGCGCACCAGCCACGTAAATGTTGTACCCGGGCTTGCGAATACCAAGCCCCATATTAATAGCCCGAACAGCACGATCCTGGGAAATGAACTCGTGGCTTTCGACGATCTTGGATGTGTTGTTGAATTTAAAAATATCCGTATCACATGTCTTATAGACATCCGCAGCATTGAGGGGCGCAGGAAGGCTGATCGATCGTCGCTTTCCTGGCAAGCCGGATCTTTTGGAAGATTTTTTTAGTCTTGAAGGCGTCCCTTTGCGAACAGACGAACTTCTCGTTCTTTTGCTTTTTGCACGAGCTTTCTTTTCCAAGAAAAAATTCCTTCAATGTGGAGCGAGGTATTAACTAGCGCAAACGACTATACGTCCTTGTCATTCACCGTGACGCTTCTCCAAAGAACTGGCCATGTCATTAAGACGAGTGGCGAGCCGCTGTAATTCATCGTTCTGACGGATCTTGACGCGATTCTTGTATTTACCGCGGGCGACCTCATCAATAAACCGCTCAATGGACACAAGTGGGCCGTAATACCTGTGTGTGAGCTTAAAAACCAAGATGAACATACCAACAATATAGCCCACCAAAAGCAGCCCGATCTTGATGGCATTGTGGTAGAAAATATCGTTTGTAACTAACTGCAACTGATCACGAGCGTCAGTTATGTTAAAGATCCCCATGAGGTGTTGGTACTGTTGGTAAAACGTATAGACAAACATTGCCGCCACGAAGAAAACGAATGCTATGGACGCACCGATGACGTAGATACCGAATTTAATCTGGCTAAATGGTTCAATGAGCGTTGAACGGATATCACGTTTGGCCCGTTCAACCGCGTATTCTTGGTTTTCATCAGTCACGGAGCACTCCCTGCCAACGGCTAAGTCATGGAAAAAACTAGGATTGATTGTGTTAATGGAAATTATTCCATGATTATCCTTAGGTTTCAAGGAATTCCGCTTGCCATTCTGCCTCGAGATCAGTACCTTGTGGCTCTCCTGAAGCAGCCTGAGGCGTTTAAACCCCTAGCTCGCAGCTGGAATCGGCCTGAAGAGGGTCGGGCCATTTATCTTTAAGTTTTGAAGTTTGGAGAAACCACAGTGCACGGTTCACGCCACAAGAGAAAACACCCAAAAGGACGTCGCAAAGTCGGTCGCAACAAGCGCCGCATGATGCGCAAGCGCCGCAGCCTACGTACTAACGGCTAATTGGTTGGCCCTCCCTTGCAAACGCTTGCGGGGCGGGTCTCTGCCTTATCTTGAATAAATCCTGAGCAGAGCGCTCTCGCCAAGAATAAAATTCTTGGGCGAAGATTCGCTTTGCTTTTTTTTTGCCGAGTCGGGTACAATTTCAAAAGTCCAAAAATTTCTATAAAGAATCACGGCGGTACACAAGGAAGAGTGGCCCGCTAAAGTCCACAATCGATCCAGGGAAGGGATGAGTCATGTTGGAATTTGCTCTTGCGTTTGAGAAGGTTTTGACCAGGTGGCCAGATAACACACCATGGACTATCGCACAGATAGCCGATTTCACGAACAGCTCCGTTTCAACCGCTGTTGACGCAATCTCAACAACTTTGAATCGTGAATTTGACGTTCAAGAAACCGTAACACCCAGCGAAGCACGTCAGGTTTTGGCAGCGCTTAAAGAGCGTCTCCAACGCCAATTAGAAGCTCGAGAGCGAAAAATTCAAGCGGATCGCGACGCAGCCATGCGCGCTTATGATTTAACGATGGAAAGAATTCGCATCACACAGATGGCCAAGGACTGGCGCGGCTCATACAAAACTCTTTCCTACTTCGTCGGTAGATACGACAAAAATATCAGCCATGATTTATTAGTCGCGCTTTGCGGCGATTGTATTCGGTTGGGACATAAAGCAGGCTTTAATATGCAAGAAATTGGTCAGTGGTTCCGAAAGGCCGTCGAGGCCGCTGTCCTCAGCGGTTCAAAGGACGTTTTGGAGGATGTTCTCGACTTTGTTGACGCCTACGGCGAGATCTTCTCAACTGACCGCAACGGCGTTGGCGGCAAGATTTTGAACAACGCGCTCAATATCCTGGAGATTCCAGCGATCGATTGCAATCTGGGACTTCAATGGACCAATTTGAATTCGGCTCTTCGCGGCTGATTTAAGCTTCAAATAAAAAAACCCACGGCGTACCGTGGGTTTTTTTTATTTAATTTTCCCGGTAACGAACTTGACGAGCTAAAGACACAATCAGCAAAACGGCTACAACCACTAAAACTGATGAAAAACCCGCGATTTTTTCAATACCAAGAAGCTTTCCATCGGGCGCGGTCTCCAACAACCTTGACGAAACTATACCACCAGCGGCCATCGCTGCATGCTGAACCGCAGACTGCAGCGACATAAAACCCGCGCGCTCCTCGCGACGTGGCACCTTCGAGGATAAAGTTTGCATACTAATATTGCGGAACGTGCCGAAAACCATAAAAGCAACAAACAGGCCGTAAGGGTTGATTAAGGGCGGCTGCTGATACATCCCAAACCATAAGGCTCCGAAAAAACCTATTGACCCCAAAACAAACCAAGGCAAGCTTCCCCACAAATCCACCAAACGCCCGCAAAACGTCATGACCAGCAGACTTGCGATACCGCCCACAAAGTAGAGCTGCCCCATCTCTTCGCGCGGAAACTCGAGGTTAAGCTGAACATATCCAGCGATATTAGGAAAGATCAGAAAACCACTCATCATCACGCAAAAAAGTAATAGATAGCTATTCCAGACGGCCTTTTGTTTTAACAGCGTCTTGATTGGTAAATGCGATATGAATCCCTGTTTGGAGGTGACATGCGCATTGAGCTCTGGAAGGGCTAAGCGCGCAAGGACAGCGGTAATCAACGCCATCAAACCCACCATGATGAAGGGGGCACTCCATCCAGCAACCCTGGCTACCTCAAGACCGATGGGTACGCCGAAAATTGAAGCGACAGAAAATCCAATCATCACCTTACCCAATGCAGCCCCTCGTCGCTCATGGGGCACCAGATCGCCAATAATAGCAAGACCAATGGACGGTGTTGGACCACCGAAGATACCTGCAA
>JBIJBX010000263.1:0-3472 GCA_044344995.1 Oligoflexales bacterium
GCCTTTGCGAATGCCTCTTCGGTCGTGAAACCGTCGACTTTAAGGCTTTTTACGCGAGTTCTCAGGGATTCCCCATGTCGCACCAGTAAGCAGTACTCAGACAGTAGATGCCGATGGCTATTTTGATCGAGGGGCTTGACGGTTGATAAAAATAGCTCCACGGCAATTCCGTCTGCCGTTAGATTTGCCGTTAGGCAGCGTCCGAGTCGCGTCTGTGACGCCTGCCAGGAGAGGTGTTCTGAAATATGATGTTGTCTCAGTGTCTGACGGACTTCCTGTGCGGCTACGTCTATGTCGCTTGCCCCAAGGAGTATATCTAGATCACTACCTGGCAGATCTAATTCTAAGAGAATACTGCCAGATAGAAGAGGCATCCACGGCTTTAGAACACGCAAAATATTGGTCCGTGCAAGCCATTGGCTAAGGATAACATGATTCTCGAGTGCAATCGCAGAAGACAGGGGAAGAGGGTGAAATTTAATTTTACCATGATCGAGAGTTACGCTGGACTCGGTTAAATCCTTTGTGATCAGTACCTCAATGTGTTCGTATCCTGATTTATAAAATTGATTTTCCTTCGGCGCAGGAATTTCAATCGCTTCGATCCATTTGCCGCCCACCTGCAATGGTTGGCTCAGTCTAACTGTAGTGATGGGTCGACCATTGACTTCCGCATGAGATAAAACAGTCCCGTATAGATCATGGGTTGGATTTGAAATCGCAGCAACTAATGACTGATATTCAGACCAAGTCTCGGTGCGAAAGCAAACGTGATCAACAACCCAATCACGGGTAGGGTGGCCGCGTTGTTCTGCCTGATAAAGAAGCTTCGCTACAAACGCGGTCGCTCCTGCTCGATCAAATCGACATTTATCCAAGGATGGTTCCAATTTTTAGGCCTCGTTAGTTGGGCAGAATCTCTACTATCAGCTTACCTTGCGTTCGACCGTTTTCAAGTTCTGCAAGTCCCAACGCCACATCGTCTAACGCAAATGTCTTGCTCACACTTGTTTTGACGATACCTCGATCTATCAACTCGGCAATGTGGCGAAGGTCCTGCCTAGAGCCCTGAAGCAGCATAAAACTTGTTTTGATGTTTTTTTTCTTGGCTAAAGACTCTGTCTCGGCATCCGGTGGATTTACAATAGCTGGCACAGCGCCGCCCTTTTTGGTCGCAAGTATACTGCGAAGATAATTGTTGCCGCCAATGGATTCAAACACCACGTCCATTCCCCCAGCATTCTGAGCAACGTCGACAAAGTCCTCTGTTTTGTAGTCAATGACGCGGTCTGCGCCGAGAGACTTAAGATAGTCACTGCGCTGGCTACTGGCGGTTGTGTAAACTTCAGCTCCTAAATATTTTGCGTATTGGATGGCAAACGATCCAACTCCACCTGCGCCAGCGTGAATCAGTACTCTGTCACCTTTTTTGACGCCGGCAAAATCTCTAAGCGCCTGAACAGATGTCAGGCCAACAACTGGTAACGAGGCAGCTTCAGTGTGGCTTAAGGTTTTAGGCTTCAGTGCAACGATGGATTGATCGACGGTCACGAATTCTGCAAAGCCACCATTACGGTCTAAGGGATTTGAGAAATAAACGGCGTCACCTTGTTTAAAGTCTTTTACCAGAGGACCGGTATCAACCACTACACCTGAGATGTCTCCGCCAAGAACCCGCGGAAACTCGACGGGGAAAAGTTCTTTTAAATGACCCTCACGAATCTTGAAATCAACAGGGTTTAAACCGGTCGCGTGAATACGAACGAGGACTTCAGTTGGTCCAGGCTGAGGAATGGGTAGTTCCGCGGTCCTTAGTACATCATTGGTTCCGTAATCAGTTATAACGACGGCCTTCATAAATCCTCCCTTGTGTGTTTGGGTGCAATCTTTGACTGGGTTGATATAAATTAGGGATTAGATTATTGCCAATGAATAGCTCATATGATAGCTATATCAAATGAGATATATTAAAGGTAAAGACCTAAATTTATTGCTAGTATTTGCTGCCCTTTGGCGTGAGCGCAATGTCACCAAGGCGGCTCAGGCCCTCGGTATGACCCAGCCGGCCCTATCAAGGGCACTGTCCCGCCTGCGCTCAGAGTTTGGCGACCCTCTTTTTGTCAGAAGCTCTAAGGGTGTGAGCCCCACGGCGCGCGCTAGCGAGATGGCTTCGGAAATAATCTCCATAGTCGATCATTTAGATCACCTTTATGAACCTTCCGGAAAATTTGACCCGGCGCGTCTTGAGCGAGTGTTCACAATCGTTACGACAGATTATTTTGAATCAGCGGCTGCCGAGAGATTAATACCAAAAATCCTGCGTGAAGCTCCCCACGCATCCCTAAATTTCAGAACAAATTTTGGGGGCATTCCACGCGAAAGTCTTGAAAAAGGCGATGTCGATTTAGCCATATTAGGTGTTTTTGAGCGCATTCCGGAGGGCTTTTACACACAAAAGATCCTGACAGATACCTATCGCTCAGTGGTTCGATCAACTCACCCCGCAAAGCGCTTCACGGTAGAACAATTTACTCAGTACCCTCACATTCTGATGACCCCGAAAGGCGACATGTATGGCATCGTCGACGAGTCACTCGAACGGCTTGGAAAAGCTCGCCATATCGCCGTGGGATCGTCAAATTTTCTTTCGGCAGGATGGGCTGTAGCAAACTCTGATTTAATTTTAACGGCGCCAGGCTTGGTTATTGATCAGATGGCTGAGCGCCTCTCTCTCAGGGAGTTCCAGCCCCCTGTAGACACGCCTCAATTAGATATCTTTCAAATTTGGCACGCAAGAACGCATAACGACCCCGCGCAAAAATGGCTTCGGGCGCTGATAGCGGGATCATTTTAGCTAATTGGCGCAGCTCTTTGGTGCCACCCGACTGATTACGTGAATATTTTGTCATCACGGAATGCAGTCAAACCTGCCGGTGACAAGATTTTTGTCGACATTGTCGGCGGTCCAATCGGACATGCTATTGTTCCGGATAGTTTCAAGGCAAGTGCGTGTAACGCTGGCTGGATGAATTCATCTCGCGCATCAGCGGTTAGAATCATGGGTAATTTTCAGAACTGTTTCCATGATGCTAAGACCAAACGATGTTTGGTGGTCAAGCGTGAGGATTTAATTGCGTAGTGTGTTGCACAATACAATGAAGACGAATTAAATTTTGGACTGAGCAAGGGATGTTCTTCCTACATGAAAGATCCGAGCACTAGGCAAGACCTTGAGAATTCGGTGTTGCGAGAATGGTTGTAACAGGCGTGTTTCGTTCAATAATTAGCCACTTCTGACATATAGCCGATAGAAACCCAAATTATCTGTGCATGGATTGTCGACAAAACGGACTTGAGCTTGGTGTGAAAGTTTCGGAAGGTCGGTTTAGGAAGTCTGGATTGATCCACTGGTGGGTTTGCCCCTGAAGTGGAGGATCAGCATGACCATGACTGAAAAAGTAAATGCCACACT
>JBIJBX010000288.1:0-2930 GCA_044344995.1 Oligoflexales bacterium
TTGGCAGCTGATTTGGGATCTTGTCGTATCCCACGAGGCGAGCGACTTCTTCAATGAGATCACACTCACGCTCAATGTCTACTCGCCAAGGTGGGATTTCAAAGACCAATCGGTCCTGGGCTTGGTCAACCAAACGAATTTGAAGAGCCTCGAAAAATTTCTTGATTTGGTCATTCGTCAGAGATGGGAGTGCCAAAAAGTTTTTAGCTTGGCTAACTCGCAAAGCGATGAGTTTTGGTTGGGGCTTTACAGGATAGGAATCAACCATGTCACCGGCGACTTCCGGGGTTGGAAGTTTTGCGCCAGCAGTATTAAGTTCATCCACGCACCGTTGCAATAGCTCACCGAATCGTTTGGCAACCCGGTCAGCATTCGTCATGTCGACGCCGCGCTCAAAACGGTGCGACGCCTCAGAGTGTAGGCCCAGCCGGCGAGATGTTGTTCTGACCGCATTGGGATTAAACCAGGCGACTTCAAGAATAATGCTTGTAGTGTCTTCTTTGACTTCACTGTTTAAGCCACCCATGATCCCGGCAAGGCCGATGCTGCGCTCACCGTCACAAATGAGCAGATCCCCGGCCTCAAGCTTTCGCTCAACATTATCTAGTGTTTTGAATGTTTCGCCCTGGGTAGCTTCCCGTATGATGAACTTGCGGCCTTTAACGTCCCGCTCATCGTAGGCGTGGATGGGGTGGTTCATCTCAAACATGACGTAGTTTGTGAGGTCGACAATCAAATTGATAGGCCGCATGCCGACAGCTTCAATGCGTCGTTTCAGCCAAGAAGGTGAGGCGACGGGACGAATATTTTTAATGACTAGAGCTGTAAACCTGCCGCAAAGCTCAGATTTAATGTCAACATGAACGTCTTTTGACGAAACGTTTGAGGGTTTAGGGCTTGTGCTGGGAATTTTTATGGCTTTGCCGAGTCTAGCTCCCAAATCTCTCGCTACACCAATGTGCCCAAGACAGTCAGCGCGGTTTGGTGTGACATTGAGTGTCAGGGTCACATCGTCAAGGCCGAGGGCTTTGATGACCGGGGTGCCAGGCTTAAACCCACTGGCGAGTTCAATGATTCCCTCATGTCCATCCCCAAGCCCTAGTTCCTTGGCAGAGCACATCATGCCGTAACTTTCTTCACCACGGATTTTGGCTTCTTTAATTTTGAAGTCACCGGGTAGGGTCGTGCCCACCAAGGCAACGCAGGCATCCAGTCCAACGCGTGCGTTTGGAGCGCCACAAACGATCTGCAGTGGTTCAGGCTTTCCAATGTCAACTTTACAAACGCGAAGAGTGTCAGCGTTTGGATGTTTGACAGCATCAGTGATTCGGCCGACAACGACGGTGTCACCAAAGGCAGCTGATTTTTTTACCGCTTCAACCTCAAGACCAATGTCGGTAAGGGTCGAGGAAACTTGCTCAAGGCTCACGCCTTCAAGGTTGATGTAGTCTTTAAGCCAGTTAAGGGAAATTTCCATTTGCTTAATATCCTTGAATTACTAAGTCATCAATTGTGGGATGGGAAGTTGCCGAGGAACTCGTAGTCGCCCTCAAATAGTTGCCGTAAATCCGGCAAGGCAAAACGACTCATGGCCATACGGTCAATGCCGAAGCCAAACGCAAATCCGGAATAAAGGCTGCTGTCATAGCCAACAGCCTCAAAAACATTTGGATGGATCATGCCGCAACCGCCAATTTCAATCCAGCCTGTGTCTTTGCAAGTTCTGCAGCCTTTGCCCTTGCAAACCCCGCACTCCACGTCAAATTCCGCTCCCGGCTCCACGAAAGGGAAAAAACTTGGCCGTAGGCGCGTTTTGAGATTAGCGCCGAATATGGCCTTCAAAAACGTATCGATCGTGCCCTTGAGGTGCGCAAAGGTGATGTTCTCATCCACCACAAATCCTTCGATCTGGTGAAACATGGGCGTGTGCGTCATGTCGCTGTCACAACGAAAGACGCGCCCTGGTGCAATAATTCGCAAAGGCGGCTTTTCGTTCATCATGGCATGGATTTGAATATTGGATGTTTGCGTTCTAAGCAGAAGTTTATCGGGTCCATCTACGTAAAACGTGTCTTGCATGTCACGGGCCGGATGATGATCGGGAATGTTCAGAGCCGAAAAGTTAAAGAATTCAAAATCAACCTCGGGCCCGTCGACGACCGTGAAGCCAAGGGTCTTAAAAATTTTGATCAGATGCTGTCGCATCAGAGATACCGGATGCAACGATCCAGATTTTTGAGCCGCTGAGACTGGAAGTGTGACGTCCAAAGGTTCGCGGTTAATGATGGCAGCGAGTTCCCAGCCCCTAGCTTGAGTCTTGAGGTCTTCGATGGCGGATTCGATGTGCTGCCTAACAAGGTTGACCGCTTTGCCGGCTGCGGGTCTTTCCTCTTTGGAGACATTGCGGAGCTCTTCCATAACGCCCGTGAGTTTACCTTTGCGCCCAAGATAGGTAACGCGCAGGTTTTCCACTTCCTCCGGCTTGGCGGATGCAATGGCAGCAGTCTTGTCGCGTTCAAATTCTTTTTGGATTTGTTCTGATTTCTCTAGAAGACTCATAGATGATCCCGAAAATGTTATTTGGAGCCAAAGATGGCTTTGTGAAGTCGTTGAATGCCTTCCATAATGGTGGCGTCATCAATTGCGAAGCTGATGCGGAGGAATCCTGGGGCGCCAAACGCCTCTCCAGGTGCAAGTGCCAGGTAATATTCCGTCAGTAAGCGGTCGCTGAATTGCAGTGTTGTTTCGCCATTTTTTAGGTGCTGCCGAATATCGATAAAAATATAGTAGGCGCCCTGTGGAACAAGAAACTTTAAACCGCCAAGCTCACGCATATAGTTAACCGCTAAATCGCGACGATTTTTGAGCCGCTCGATATCTTTTGCCATCAACGGTCGGCCTGCTTTTAGGGCGACAACCGATGCGTCTTC
>JBIJBX010000058.1:0-12258 GCA_044344995.1 Oligoflexales bacterium
GATCATGGCAGGATTGCAGAAATTGATTGGACACAAGAAAAACTTATTTTTAAAGCTATGGATTTTCTGAGATCAACTGGAGCACTCCACGCGGCTCGCCCTATTTCTGAAGGAGGCCTCGGGATGGCGGTCATTAAAATGCTTAGCAAGTTGATTCATTCGGGTTTTGATTTGGAGATCCTACCAGAAGCCGTGAAAAGATTTTTTGGAGAGGGTGGGTCAAGATTTTTGGTTTACGTAAAGTCCAGTCGATTAGATGAGCTGCAATCAGCTCTTCAGAAAATGGGCGTCGAGCTTTCCCATGTTGCCACCGCAAAAAGACGAAATGACTTAAACCAGAGCCTCAATCGAGGGGAATTATTTGGTGAGATGAAGACCTATTTTGGACGACTTTCATTGAAAGACGTATGGCTTGCTTATAATTCGTTCATGAACGGAGGGCTCAACTAGATCGTGTATCCTCATGACGAAAAATTACGCGAGGAATGCGGGGTTGCTGGGGCTTTTGGTGTCGAAGATGCCGGGCGAGCAATTTACTTGTCACTATTTGCATTACAACACCGCGGCCAGGAAGCGTCAGGAATCGTAACATTTAACGGCGAATCACTTGCTAGTTCGCAAACTGGTCCGCTGCTACACATTCATAAATCCTTCGGCTTGATCGCTGATTCAGTTGATGAAAGTGTTTTAAATCGCCTGCAAGGTCGCATGGGTGTTGGCCATGTCAGGTACTCCACATCAGGTGGAGCTATATTGGAAAATATACAACCATTTCAATTCAAAACCATATTGGGGCAAGTGGCAATCGCCCACAACGGCAACTTGATCAATGCTCAAGACATTAGAAGTGACCTGGAGTCTTCCGGTTCGGTTTTTCAGAGCACATCCGACACCGAAGTATTTGTGCATTTAATCGCAAGAAGCCAAGGTAAAACCATGCGTGAGCGCATAGGTGATGCCCTCAGGCAGGTCAAGGGAGCCTATTCGTTGGCCATTGCCACGGAAAAATCATTGTACGCAGCGAGAGATCCCTTGGGTCTTAGGCCACTTGTAATTGGCGAGCTGGGATCAGGATTTTGTGTTGCAAGTGAAACGTGCGCCTTTGACTTAATTGGCGCAAGGTTCATTCGTGATATTAACCCTGGTGAAGTTGTCGAAATTTCTGAAAGTGGTCTATCTTCGTGGTATCCCCAGGATCGTCAAGAGCCACGTTTTTGCAGTTTTGAGCCCATTTATTTTGCAAGGCCGGATAGTCTCTTGCACGGCGAATCAATTTATATTCGGCGCAAGCAATTGGGCGAGATGTTGGCCGATGAATGCCCCGCAGACGCTGACGTAGTTATTCCTATTCCAGATAGTGGTGTTGCCATGGCAGAGGGATTTGCTAATCGGTCTGGTATTCCCCTGGCGATGGGTCTGGTAAGAAACCATTATATTGGACGAACTTTTATTCAGCCCAATCAGGCTGACCGTGATTTTGGTGTTCGTCTAAAGCTCAATCCAGTGAGGTCTGTACTTGATGGCAAAAGAGTCATTTTAGTCGATGATTCCTTGGTTCGCGGCACTACGGCGGCCAGAATACTGCGGCTGGTTCGAGGGGCTGGGGCGAAAGAAATTCATTTTAGGATCGGATCACCTCCAATAACCCACAGTTGTTATTTTGGCGTAGACACTCCCGAGCGGGAGAACTTGATGGCCGCCCAATATGATGTTGAACAGATCAGACGGCTTCTAGAAGCCGACAGCCTGGGGTTTTTATCCCAAGATGGATTGCGTAAAGCACTGGATGAAAAGCCAGGAAAAACGTATTGTATGGCCTGCTTCAATGGTTCTTACCCTGTAGACGTGTGTGCCAAAATCAGACGGCAACCCACTGACGCAAAGGGGCCGGGTCTGTTTGCACAAGTCTAATTACTTTTGAGAGAATTCCATGCGTAAAGATGGTCGAAGTAGCAGTCAAATGCGCCCTCTGAGGATTACGCCAGATTTTACAAAAAATGCGACGGCAAGTGTGTTAGTAGAATTTGGTGATACCAAGGTTTTATGTACAGTTTTTGCCGAAGACGGCGTTCCCTCTTTCTTGCGAGGGGCTAATCCACCGCAAGGTTGGTTGACGGCTGAGTACTCCATGTTACCGAGCGCGACGTTGTCCCGTTCAAAACGTGAGCGTCAAAGCGTTGGTGGCCGCACGCAAGAAATTCAGCGCCTGATAGGAAGGTCTCTTCGTGGCGTGGTTGAATTAACCGCCTGCCCAGACGTGACACTAACCATTGATTGTGATGTTCTTCAGGCAGATGGCGGGACCCGAACCGCAGCCATTACTGGTGCCTATGTAGCATTGAAAATGGCGTGTGATCGTTTGATGAGATCAGGAAAAATCAAACGGAATCCGGTGACCGATGGTGTCGCAGCGGTTTCGATCGGCATTATCAATGGCGAACTTTACTGTGATTTGAACTATGTTGAAGACAGTACTGCTGAATTAGACATGAATGTGGTCGTGACTCACTCAGGGCGTTTCCTTGAAATTCAAGGTACGGCTGAACGCGGTTCATTTTCAAAGGAACAAGTCCTCGGCATTATGTCCCTGGCTGAAGATGCCCTAAGGCCGGTTTTCGCGGCGCAGAATTTAGCGATTGATGGACAGATCGCGGAGACCTAGAAATCCCAAAGCCTCACTGGGTGCTAAAGGGCATCTCCGGCCCCACAAAGGCAAGCCAAACAAATACCAAAATGCCAATCAAAAGTAAGACGACCAAGGCCTTTTGTAGAATTCGCTGCGTGTGGCTTTCACCAAGAAGTGAGCGCAACTGGCCCGTTTGAAGTGGTGAATCAAAGTCGGGAGCATTGACCCCCGTGCGTGGGGTCATGGAGATTTTATCCTGAGATCTTGACGGGTTTTGACCGCTCTCAAGGCCGGCCGTCGTAGCGCGTTCTTCTGACGACTGCGGCACATTATCTATCCGCGTGGATTCGTTTTGATTGGTGAGTACAGTGCGAGAAAATTGCCGAGCTGATGGCTTGGCATTAGGAAATGAAACATCGATGGCTTGATGCAATTCAACGAGCACGCGCGCAACAATGGTCTGCTCATCTGTTGGCTGAAATTCTAAAATACGACTCATAAGCAATCCCGACCGGCAGTAAAAACCAAAATCTACGATGTCTTAAGATTATCATATTTTCGGTAGAGACGAGAAACTTGCTAATTCACGGCCTCAAGCGCGCCGTGACATTTTTTGAATTTTTTTCCGGATCCGCATGGACAAGGTTCGTTTCTGCCAACTTTCTCGGCCGTTCGTCGCTGGGTTTGTTGTGCGGGCCTTGGTTCAGCAGCGTTGTCAGCCCGACTACCGTGATAGATCATCCCATCCTCAGCAGATGCTGGCCCGCCGGCAGCTATGTTTTGTTGTGCTGCAGCGGCTTCGGGGTGCCTGAACTCAAGATCAGACTCGTCCGGCTCGTCAGCCTCAAGATCTCCTTGGCTTACCTGATTGACGTCTAGAAATAGCATACTTTGGGTGGTCTCATCAAAAATCCTGCCCATCATCCCTTCAAAAAGTCTAAACGCCTCTTTCTTGTATTCTTGCAGCGGATCACGTTGGCCATAGCCTCGCAAACTTACACTGTCGCGAAGATGATCCATGCTTTGCAAATTATTTTTCCAAGCGCGATCGATAACTTGAAGGAATACGTAGCTTTCCAGTCGACCGAGGTTCTCTGGCCCAAGGTTTTTGAATTTTTTGTCATATTGCGCCATGACATCATTTGCTACTTTCTCGCACAGCTGATCTTCTGAGATGCCATCAGCCCCAATATTTTTTAGCTCTGTCACAGAGCCAAGTTCGGTCTTGGTGTCTTGAGCAATGGACGTCAAATTAAATCCGCCACCCTTTTCAACGGCAGCGTTTTTAGCGACGATATCCGTAACCATTTTCTTAACGGTGTCAGAAATGAAATCAAGTTGGTTGCCGGCGCTATTGTGGAGGGCTTCGTTTCTTAAGCCATATATAACTTGACGCTGTTGATTCATGACGTCGTCATACTCAAGCAGGTGCTTGCGGCTCGAAAAGTTTTGCTCTTCGACGCGTCGCTGCGCACGTTCGATGGCCCTGGATACCATTGGTGAGACGATGGCTTCTCCCTCTTGCATACCGAGGCGCTGCATGATCGCGCTTAAGCGATCACTGGCAAATATTCGCATGAGATCGTCTTCAAGGCTGAGGAAGAACTTGGATTCACCTCGGTCTCCCTGACGTCCGGAACGGCCACGCAACTGATTGTCAATTCGTCGCGACTCATGACGCTCCGTGCCGATGACATAAAGACCACCCGCCTCGCGTGAGCCTGCCCCTAAAATAATGTCCGTTCCGCGCCCTGCCATGTTGGTTGAGATCGTAACTCGACCTGACTGACCGGCTTCCCTGATGATATCTGCCTCACGGGCGTGATTTTTTGCATTCAAAATTTCGTGATCAACGCCACGTTTTTTGAGTAGGCTGGATAGGAGTTCGCTTTTTTCAACTGATACAGTTCCAACCAAGACTGGTTGCCCGCGCTTCTGAGCTTTCTCGATCTCGTCAGCGATGATGTTGAATTTCTCGCGGGCAGTCCGATACACTTCGTCTTGATGATCAGTTCGGATCATTTTTTTATTGGTCGGTACACACACGACGTCAAGGTTATAGATCTTTTTGAACTCAACGGCCTCAGTGTCAGCCGTTCCTGTCATTCCAGCCAGTTTAGAATAAAGGCGGAAATAATTTTGAAAGGTGACGGTTGCCATGGTTTGGGTCTCATTTTGAACCTGAACGTGCTCTTTTGCTTCGAGCGCGCCGTGCAATCCATCACTATATCGCCTTCCCGGCATTAGACGGCCTGTGAATTCATCAACAATGACAACCTTGCCATCGCGAACCACGTAATCAACGTCCTTCTTAAAGATCATATGTGCTTTTAAAGCCTGCTGAACGTGGTGCAGATGATCAATATTCTTGGGGTCATAGAGGTTGTCTACGCGCAGTCTTTTTTCAAGTTTGCTCATGCCATCTTCGGTTAAGGAAACAACGCGACTTTTTTCATCGATGATATAATCAACGTCCTTTTGAAGACCGGGAATGGCAGTGTTTACTTTAACAAATAATTCCAAATTCCCTTCAGCTGGGCCACTGATGATGAGAGGCGTACGCGCCTCATCAATAAGAATGGAGTCGACTTCATCGACAATCGCAAAATTGTGACCGCGTTGAACAAACCTTGAAAGATCCGTCTTCATGTTGTCACGCAAATAATCAAATCCAAACTCGTTATTTGTTCCGTAGGTGATATCTGCCGCGTAACTTTGACGCCGCTCGCTATCGTTTAGACCGTGAAGAATGACGCCTGTTGTCAGGCCAAGAAACGAATAGACCTTGCCCATTTGTTCCGCATCACGTTGGGCTAAATAATCATTTACAGTTACGACATGCACACCCTTACCACTCAGGGCATTTAGGAATACAGGAGCTGTTGCCGTGAGAGTTTTACCCTCTCCTGTCTTCATCTCCGATATTTTACCCTCGTGAAGAACGACGCCACCAACTAGCTGAACGTCGTAATGGCGTTCCCCTCTTACGCGCCGCGCGGCCTCTCGGACAAGAGCGAACGCTTCGGGTAAGACGGAGTTAAGAGTCGCACCAGCGGCAATCTTTTCTTTTAAGAGGCTCGTTTTTTTTGGAAAATCACTGTCACTCAGAGCCTGCATCGTCGATTCAAGTGTGTTGACCTCTTCAATGATTCGACGAATACGATTAATCTCTCGATCATTTTTCGAGCCAAAAATTTTTTTTGCGAGTCCTAGCATTTGGGACGACCTCATAGGCAAGCCAGGATAAGAACGCCCTTACCATGGTCATGGGTCCACTATTATATATTTTTTTTAGTGAGCTGCTATCGCTAAGTCATCGATATTCAGAATGAATTTCATTGGGTCGACAGTTCGCCCATTAATCGAAACCTCATAGTGCAGGTGAGGACCTGTCGAGCGGCCCGATTTACCAACAGTCGCGATTTGATCGCCCCGATGAATGACCTGCCCAGGGCTGACCAAGTTTTGAGCATTGTGGCCGTACCCTGTTACAACACCATAACCATGCGCAATTAATACAAAATTTCCAAATCCGTTGCGGACGCCAGAAAACACCACGACTCCGTCGGCTGGAGCGTAAATCGGCGTCCCCGAAGGTGCGGCAACGTCAATGCCACGATGTACAGCAGGTTCGCCAGTGAAAGGACTAGACCGCTGCCCAAAGCCACTTGTGATCCATCCGTCGACGGGTGTCATGGAGGGAATGGAAGCAAGGAGGGTCTTTTGTTGAGATAGACGACTGATGATTTGCTGCAACTCAAAAACGCCGCGCTGACCAGCCAGAGAAATTGAGTCAAGGCGCGCGAAAACCGGTTTGAAAACCAAGCGATCTAAATCAACGTTACCCGGAACGCTAGATTTATTTTCTAATTGAGAAAGGGCCGCCTGGTGAAGATTATCAGCGCCAGGCGATGCAGTGATTGAGGTCAAACCAGCCTTTTTGGTTAACGAATTTGTCTGAAAGCTGATCATATCGGAGAGTTTTGCGGAATAGTCTTTTACTTTGCGGAGAGAGGAACGCACTTCATCAAGGTTAGACATTAAAATGCGCGCCTCACCCTTCAAAGCACGATCGTCCTGCAGGGCTTGTAGATAAGCCGATCGCAAATTCCGCATGTGAACATAATCAGCAGCGCCGTAGCCAATACCGATCAGCATAATCAGTGCAAAAATTTTAAAAATAAAAACAGCGCCGTACGAGACGGTGTATTTTTTTGAGCCAAACTTGCTGTCTGGAATGATGACAATTGTGTACTGACGCAAATCCGAATTCCTCGTAGAGAACGTTCATTCTTCACAAGGTTATTCGGATTTTTATTGAGTAACTTTAACCTGGCAGACAATGACGGAAATGTTGTCATCTCCCCCACGATTGTTGGCCTCTGCAATAAGATGGTCAACTGCCAAAATTCCATAATTTTTGCAATGATCTACGATAATTTCCTCGGGTACCCGCCCGTGCAGGCCGTCACTACAAATAACAATTAGATCGTTGACCTCTAATTCAAGGAGATAAGTATCCACGTCTTCTTGTTCCTGGTAGCCAACGCTGCGAGTGATAACATTGCGTAAATGATGATTTTCCGCCTCTTCTTTGGTGATTATCCCAGCTCGCAACTGCTCGCTAACCAAACTGTGATCCGTCGTGATTTGGTAGATATAGCCGCATCGGATCAAATAAAGTCGGCTATCACCAACGTGAGCCACGACCAGTGAGCGCCCTGATATCCTGGCGATGGTGGCGGTGGTGCCCATTCCCCTTAGATTGGGCTCCTCGAGCGCACGGTCGTAAATACGTGCCGAGGCGTGATTTATTGAATCTGCTAGAACTTTGACCATAACGCCCACAGGCGCTGGACTATCTTTTGCTGCCGAGACTGAAATGTTGTTATCCACAAAGGAGCGAATGTTTTGCACGGCAAGAGAGCTGGCAACTTCGCCACCTGCGTGACCGCCCATACCGTCAGCAATGATATATAAGCTCCGTTTATTGTCACAAAGATAGGAATCCTGGTTGGACGTACGAACACGGCCAACATGCGTATTTCCACTCCCAGATATGACGAACGTCTCACTCACCTGATCTGATCCCCACCCAAAGAATGTTTCTGACCAAGCATATCATAAAATTCGTTCACCCGCCCTTGACGTAGCGAGCGGCCAAACCGATGCATAGGCATGCAAGGGCATGATTTATCTGTCCAGTGCGTATCAATCCATCAAGTTCATTATAATCAAAAAATTCTAAGGTAATCCGCTCGTCCGCATCAGGAAATAATTTGCGATTACTTGCTGGTAGACAGCCGAGAGCCAGAAAAAAATGGCATTTATTAGTCATGATTGCGGGGTTTGGATTCATCGAACCCAGCGGCAGAAAGCGTTGGCTAACGAAACCCGTCTCCTCCTCCAATTCACGCGCCGCAGCAAGCGTGGGGTCACGCTCTCCTGCGTCAATGACCCCGCCGGGAGTCTCCAGTACGTAAGATAAGGAACCAACTCGCGGCTGCCGAACCAAAATGACCCGCCCATCAGCGGCAACGGGCAAGACATTGACCCAGTCAGGAGCCTGAAGTCGGAAGTAGGGATGTTCAGGTTTAAGATCTCCCACTTCAAATCGAACTTCTTCAACGTTGAATGGATGTGTTTTTAAAACTACAGACTGTGATTTTAGCTTAAACATTTTTTCCTCAGTGCTGGTGAAGTCGCGGCAAGAGCTCTTCTAGCAGAGCGCCCGTCAGACAAGCCGCCTCCTTGAAATTGGCCTGCCATTCCAAGCGAGCCTGCGAGCCCGTAGCATTTGTCGTCGCCATAATGGCAGTAAACGATCTCGCAAGAGGTAGCCAGGATCGCGCCACCGCGTATAGTTCAATAGTCTCTAGTAAAGTCCTTGAGCCCGCTCTTAAATTAATATCCAAACCCTCCTCTGCTCCAGTAGAGACTCCTAGGCTGCAAAGAGCGTTACAACCGGGCAATGATAAGGCAAGGGGAGATAGTTTTAAAACGGGATCAAAATTTGTTAACAATTCGGCCTTGCCGTTGCGAACATCCCAAGAACGTAGCTCAACTGTACCCGCTGAAAAAATTTTAATCCTGTCAAAATCACCGATAACACCTGCCGTGCAGCAGAAGATGACATCTCGATCAGTGACCAAATCTCTGGTCCGCGCGGATATCATGGCGGCTTCAGTCATCCCAACCCCAGTGATGATCCTGGTCAAGTGGGTGCCTTTGCGTTGCAATCGGTCAATCACCTCGTCTGTCTCGAAGGAAGCCGCGCTAGCAATTATCATTCTGCTCATGGTCTCACACCGCGATCATTTTGCATGCGACCACAGGCTTTTTGCCCAGAGATTGGAAGAGCATCCTGCGAACTTCAATTCGAATCGCCTCTTCCAGGTCCTCTTCAGAATCTTCTCGCGCTGAAAGAGCTCTTTGAAACCCGGCCCTCGCGGCGTCAGATATCTCTTGTTTAAAAGTCTCGAGGTCTTGCCTGCCTGGTGGCACCAAACCATAAACCTCGATTTTTGGTTCGGAGAGTATTCGCCGCTCATTAATATCACAAGCTAAAGCGACGACAACAAGCCCAAGCTCGCCAATTCGAAGGCGCTGTCGCAGTATTTCATGGGATAGAAGCGTGTACGACTCGCTATCAACGAAAAAGTGATCAATATCAATTCTGTCAGCGATTGTGACGCCCTTGCCATCAACGTCAATCACATCGCCATTTTCGATGACAAAGCTTCGCGTATCAGTAAGCCCAACCTCAGCTGGAATTTGAGAATTACTCGTAAGGTGACTGAAAGTGCCGTGAACGGGCATGAAGAATTTTGGCCGCAAGGCCGTTAAAAGACCTTTGAGTTCATCGCGGTAGCCGTGACCGCTAACATGGATCAAGGGGTTGTTGCGGGCTGAGAAAATTCTGGCTCCCCGTCGTTCCAAAAGACTCATCATGTATTGAATGATGCGCTCATTACCAGGAATTGTTCGACTACTAAAAACAACTAGATCACCCGGGCAAATACTAAACATGCGATGTTCGCCCTTAGCCATACGCATCAAAGCGGAGCGCCATTCGCCCTGGCTTCCGGTTGCGAGCACGCAAAGTTTTCTTCGCTCCGTGTTTGAAACCGCTGAAGGCTCAATGATTAGCCCTTTCGGCGGAGAATAAACGCCAGTGTCGGATGCAATCTTAAGACAAGCATCAAGGCCACCGCCAAGGATTAGAACCTTTCGGCCATTAGCCTGACAGAGGTCCAGAATGGTTTTGAGTCGCCAAAAATTACTGCTGAATGTGGTGACGATCATCGCTCCATCCCCAGCACTGTCGAAGGCCTCTTGAAGAGGCTGAATAACGGTTTGCTCAGAAGGGCAATGGCCCTTAATGTGCGAATTTGTACTGTCCGCTAATAATAGATGAATTCCCTCTGAGCCGATTTTTTTCAAGTGATTTAAATCAACGGCTTTCTCCATGACGGGCGTGAAATCAAACTTGAAATCCCCCGTGTGAAAAATATTGAAGTTGCCTTGACGAATCATCAAGCCGCACGCTTCCGGAATACTATGATTAAACGGCACGTATTCGATGGAGAAATCTTCACATTGAATCTTGTCGCCCGGGCGAACGTGATTGATGGGGTAGCGCATATTTATACCGCGGCGGGTCATCTTGTTTTGGATCAGCGCTGCAGCCCACGGAGTCGCGTAGATCGGACCAGGCCATTTTTCAAGCATATAGGGTAGAGCACCGATGTGATCCTCGTGACCATGAGTGATGATGTATGCATAAACCCCCCCAAACTGACCTATCCACGCGTCCAAATCGGGGAGGATGGATTCGACTCCTAATTTTGAGGGATCCGGGAAGCTAATACCTGCGTCAACAAGATAGAGCCTATCTTCGCAAATATAGGCAGTCATGTTCATGCCGAATTCGCCGCACCCCCCAAATGGAATAACTCGGATAGTGCCAGGATTAAAATTGGTAATGGATGGAGGTGACATTGTTGTATTCCAGGGTCAAAGTTTACAGCTTGCAGATTAGATGAAAATAACCTCGAGGTCGTGGGAAAAGAGCAGTCGAAATTAGCCCTTATCTCGCGTGAATTCAAATGGATAGCGAACCTCAACCGAGCCACCAGGAGGGGACGGGAATTTCCAGCCTGCTATTTTATCGCGCACGCACTTAACCATATCATCATCTTTGATGGACGACTTAATGAGGTTGAGCTCCGACGCTTTCCCCTGGCTGTTGATAACCCATCGCCATTCCATTGAACCATGTGCTAACTGGTTTCTTCTTAGCGCCAACTCATAGCACATCCGAATTTGGTATCGACCTGCCGCAACGGTCCTCTCAATTATTGTTGGGCTGAGACCCCCAGTTTTTGTAGCACTTGCCTGTGAAATCTTTTCTCCGGGTACCACCGCGTTTCCCCAGGACCGCGCGCCGAACTCAGAGAAAGAAGACTGATCAGCTTTGTCCAACTCTGGCTTGAGCCAGGTTAGTCCATCTTGCGTCAACGGTGCACCGGCGGGGCTACCACAGCAGTCCAGTAAACCAAATCGCAAATGATCTTTGCCATAAATCTGAGTCTGAACGAGCGCGGCGCGCGCGGCATTTTCCGTCGCCTGCCGAATTTGCATCTTGTCATCACTCTCAACGCCCATAAAGCCAGCTGATATTTTTGCAAATGCTTGTTGGGTCTTGTTTTCGTCCTTTTTCGGTTCAAATTTGTATCCAACGTCTGCCGCAAATTGCTCAGCGACCTCGATACGGCGCTGTGCAAGCCCATCGGACGCTTCACGCAGAATGCCGATCTTGTCAAATATTCTCATGGCCCGCCCATCCAATGATTCACCTCGGACGGTTGGCACTGTTATGAAATGACCGCCATTTGATGAAGACGCCAGCTTTTTAACCTGAGCGGACTCAGCTGCGCCAATAATTTTTCGCTGAGCCTCAGCAAGATCTTGGTAGTATTCGACGGTTGATGAGAACGTTCGCGCGGATTTGCCAGGGTCATCGCCGTAACCCAATATGACGGCGAGATCAGAGTAAAAACGCCATACACTATGTACAAAATTAAAACGATCAAGATTGGCTTGAAGAATATTCGGTGCCGAGGAAAGATGAGATTGCCCGATGAACGGCAAGATACGACGGTCTGGGAGGTCAGTGATTTGTTCAAAAAGATCTCGCGGACGATTTGCAAGTCCAAACCAAACAGAACCAATAATAATCGCGGCACCGACACCTGCCAACGTTAGGCTCACCCATTCAGATCCGCCGGTCGCGACGAAACGTAAAGGCGAAGCAAGATAACCGGCCTTTCTTTTCGTTTTTTCGGTTTTAGCGGCGCGCTTCTCACCCACTCGAATTAAAATCGACATTTCATCCAGGCGCAGACTTGCCGACGAGACATTAGAAATCCCAACGATCTTGCGTTGCGGTTTCGTGGAGCTTAGTACATGCACCCCATCGGAATCTTTGATCACGCCATCCCAGGGCAGATTTGGATTTAGAACGAGCCCACTTCTAGACTTGATCAGAATGTCTATGTCATCCCACCGCGGCCACACTCGCGAGCGAATTGTGGATAGAAAGCTTTTTCCTGCCGAAATACCGGAGCACT